>NZ_ANOH01000064.1 GCF_000346505.1 Aporhodopirellula sallentina SM41 | reverse complement strand
GGCTCCTCTGGTATCAAAACGCACCGCCACGACCCCGCGAGTTTCAGGCACTCGCATCGCCGCGAAGAACGAAAGAAGGGTCAACGGCCCAGGCATTTGCCCCGATGGATCGGGCTCGCAAATGACCGGGCCGTTGGCCCTAAATGTTCGATTCGGTGCTGCGAAAAGGGGAACGTTGTCCCGCCGTAAGACTCACCCGTTTTGCTGCGTCGACAAGATGCGAGGCAGCGGGCGAATCGATTCGATTAACCGTTCGGAAGCGTGAAGCCGCCTGGGAGCGTGAACCCGGTTGGTGCGGGTGCGTCCTGAGCCGGAGCGGTTGTTGCCGGAGCAGCCGCTTCCGTTGTGCCAGTTGTTGGCGGTGTGGCGGTCGGCGAAGTAGCCGGAGCCGTCTCAGGGCTGCTGCTCGGTGCAGTCGCTCCCGCGGGAGCTTGCGGCGACATGTAGCTGCGAGGGTCTTGGTAGCTGACCGGAGTCATGCTGCCCGGAACGACCGGTTGCGTTGCGGTTTGACCGAGAACCTGTGGCGACTGATTCGAACGGTGGGCAGGAGCCGCGGCGATGATCGCTGCAGGTCCGGCGGCAGGTCCGATTTCCGATGGAGTGCCTTGAGGCATCGACGGAACGGCAGGTGTGGTCGCACCGGGGTTCAACTGAGCGAGCATCTCACGCGAGCGATCGATGGCCCGTTTGGTTGCCGGGTCGGAGGTCGCTTCGTGCTCGTGAGCGAGCGATTGGTTCAGTTGTGCCTGAGCTTGTGCTTGCTGGCCCTTCTTGTAGTGAAGGAACGCCATGTTGAAGTGTGCCACGGCAGGCTTGTTGTTTGCCTTGAGCACCTTAAGAGCATCGTCGGTCTTGCCCGATTCGAAATAGATGCTGGCCAGGTTGTTTGCGTAGCGAGAGGTTCCCGGTGCGAGGTCGAGTGCCCGCTGCAGCGTTTGGGACGCCATGTCGTGCTGGCCTAATTTGCTCAGCGTCAAACCGAGGTCGTTGTACAGAGCAGCATCCGAAGGGTTCTGTGCGATCGCCTT
>NZ_ANOH01000063.1 GCF_000346505.1 Aporhodopirellula sallentina SM41 | reverse complement strand
GCCAAGACTTTCGCTACGGTCTCGACGCGAATTTCTAGCTGCAGCGGTACTTGTTTACCCGGCGGGAATTTGATTCTGCCGAGTCTGGCTGCGGGCTCGGACACGTCAGATGCCGAGATGCTCTGAAACCGACTGACGGAACACGCTCACATCCTCACCCATTACGCAACCGAAAGATTCCATTCGAAACCGGTTTCTTTCTCCGACAGTTTCCAAAGCCGTTCCATCACTTGTTTCTCGTACGCATAAGGTTGCAACGTTCCTTTGCCAACAGGACCGACCATCTCCATGCGGCCTGTCGGACCGTAGAACGCCCGCTCTTCGAGACCAACTTCGGTCGCACACATCACCTCCGGATAAGCTCCCTTTTCAGCCGATTGCACCATCGGTGATAGGGACATGAGTTTGAACGCAATCCGCGTCATTGCGTTGCCGCTGGTCGTGATAAGGGATGTCTTCGACGATCCAGGGTGACAGACATAGACTTTGGCGTCCTTGCCTGTCGAATCCAACCGATCCTGCAACTCATAGGCAAACATCATCTGGGCCAGTTTGCTGTGGCAGTAAGTCTTGTTCTGGTGATAGTTCTTGTCCCAGTTCATGTCGTCGAACTGGATTGTTTTCAGTCCCATCTTGTAGCCCAGGCTGCTGACCACCACGATCCGTCCCTTCGATTGCTCGATACGTTCGTAGAGCAGTCCGCACAGGAGGAAGTGCCCGTAGTGGTTCGTGCCGAGTTGGCTTTCAAAGCCGTCAACGGTGAACTGTTGAGTTGGCACCTGCGCGATAGCCGCGTTGCAAATGAGTGCATCGATTTGCGGAACCGTCTGTAAAATCTCGGTCGCCGCTTCACGGACGCTGGCGAGCGAGGCAAGGTCCATGCGTACGAAAGACACATCGACGTCGGTTCCGAATTCTTGTTTCAACTTCGCGATGGCAGCGGTAGATTTGTCGGGGCTGCGATTGAGCATGACGACCTTCGCGCCCTTGGAGAGAAGGATTCGGCTGGCTTCAAACCCCGCGCCGGAGTTAGCCCCAGTCAGCAGGTACGTCTTGCCAATGAGGGAACCGAGACGCTCCGGAGTCCAACCGTTTGGCCCAATTGTTGTATCTGCCATTGCCATGAACCTTTCTGTTTTTGCTGACCATTGCTGGTTGACGAAGTCCGCGAGACCTCAGGGATACATCCCCGAACGATGCCCTATGCAGCGATGCTCGACATCAAACTCTGCTGCTAAAGATTTCTCCGGATATTCTTTTTAGCGACCGACGGTCGGATATTAGTCGACCACCGGTATCTATTTAGGCGACCAGTGGTATACTGTCAATGGAGTTCGAAAGATCTTTCTGAAAAGGCAGATGGTGAACAAGAAGAAAACGTGGAAACGAGCACGAAAACCGGAGCAGAAAGCTGAACGGATCGACGCGATTCTAGAGGCGGCCGGTGTGCTGCTGGACGAGCAGGGCTTAGAAGGCACAGGCCTGAATGCGATCGCCCGGCAAGCCGGTTTGTCCAAGCCGAATCTTTATGTCTACTTCGAGAGCCGGGAGGCCATTTTGTTGCGGCTCCTGCTCAAGGAGTCGGTAGCTTGGGCAAAGTCGTTCAAGCGACGCCTCGATCAGATCGAGAGGGTCGGCGATGTCGATGCGGTCGCGGACGCGTTTGCCGCTTCACTCGCACGTCGCCGCAGGTTCTGCACGCTCTCGGCGTCACTGGCATCCGTTTTCGAGCACAACGTCGGCCCAGAAACCATCGCCCAGTTCAAACGTGAGTTTCTCACGATCGTGCAGCCCTGTGTGTCGGCCTTGTCCGAAGCGTTACCAGACCTCAGCGATGAAGAATCCTCGCGGGCGATGGCGATGCTCGTCATGTCAGCAACCGGAATGTGGGCTCACTGCCATCCGTCGGAATCGGTGCAGATTGTTTACAAACAACCCGAGTTCGAGCACATCAAATTTGATTTCAAGGAAACGGTTTCAGAATTGGCCGGTTGTTTCCTGCAAGGAATTTTGACGCGGACGTAGAACCGATCCGAAAGCCTCGAGAAACCATGAGAGCGTTATCAAAAAGGATTTCGCCGATGTCGGCAGTCTTCGGGGGCTGAGTTCTGGTGTTTCCAACTACGGGATCGAACGTCTCAAATTTGAAATCCACAACGGTAGCGAAACTCGCCAAGAGTTTCGGCATGCTCTGTGAAACGCCGAAAGTCTTGGCGGGCTGTT
>NZ_ANOH01000062.1 GCF_000346505.1 Aporhodopirellula sallentina SM41 | reverse complement strand
GCCTCCGCCCCTACACGGAAAAAGCAATGTTTGGTTGAGGGATGGTTCGATTTTGTTTTATCGAGGAATCGCCATCCGTCGCACGGGTGCGGGCACGTATTCGGACGGTGCCGGGGTGTCATAGTTGACCGGTTGGACGCGTGCGGGTTGTTTGACGTGTCGAGCAGACTGCCACTGCGAGGGTTGGCCGGTCGAAGTGCTGTCGAGTTGACCTTGCGGTGTCGGGATCATGTTGGGTGCTGATTCGAGCGATGGTGCACTCAGCGAGGGTGACTCGAGCGTTGGTGCCGGGGTGGGCACGTTCTCTCCCTGTAGGCCACTGCCGTCTGGTGCGGGGCTGAACAATTCTGCTGGTGTGTCGCCGAGTTCGCTGAGCGGTTGATCGTTGACTTCGACCGGATTGCGGTACGGGTCGAGGTTGATTCCGAGTGGATCGTTGATCGAGTCACCGTACTCGCTACTAAGGCCCGGTTCGTTGAGCATCATCGACTCAGGCGACATGGTTTGTCCGTGAGTCATCGTACCGCTGCCGATGATTTCCGATGCCGAGGCGGCGTCGCGGAGCGGTCCGGTGCGGACGACGCCTGGTCGGCTCACGCCGTAGACGAGTTCCTTGCCGGCACTGCGTTCGCGAGCCCGTTCGAGAGCGTCCCAGTACGCTTTCTTGTTCCAAGGGCCTTCCCGCAGCATGATGTTGTTGTTGGCGAGCATGGTGCCTTTGAGGTAGTCAACGTAGTTGAGTGATTTGTTGTATTCGCCCAGAGCACGGTAGTAGTCGATCTGTGCTTGAGCCTTCCGTTGTTGACTTTGCAGGACGACGTTGACCGGGCTGCGGCCGTTTTTGAATTCGGCCAAGCGGGCTTCGACTTCTTGTTCGGCGGCTTGCCAACGTTGTGCGTTGGTTTGGACGAGTTGATAGTGGGTGGCCACTTTTGCGACCGCGTCGGAAAGGCGGCTGACGAGCAAGCGTTCTTTCTCTTGCAGGTTGGCTCGTTCGCGAACCAGACGCAATTTCGCACCACGGATTCGAGTCAGTTCGCGACGGGCACCGAATGCGGCCGGAGTGACTTCGAGTCGAATCGCACCTTCTTGGAAGTTGCCATCGGTGAGTGTGTCCAAGGCACTGCTGCCAGGGAAAACCGGTGCAGCATCGCTGCCCGACGGTGGGCCGAGGTGGTCACCGACGCCGACCCAGCGGTACAGCAACGACAGGTTCACTTCCGGAAGGATCTGGTTCTTCGCGGAGATCAGTTCGAGGTCTTGTTGTTTGATGCGGGTCTTGGTTTGACGCAGTTCCGGCGACAGGTACAGGGCCTGTGCGACCGATTCGTTCCAGTCGTGTTCGACACGGGCGATGGTTGGTTCGTCGATCGGGCGGATCAAACGACCGTCGGTCGGCGAGATGCCGAGCAGTTCACGCAGACGTCGCTCGGCACCGTAGACGCCTTGGCGGTCCGAACCGGGTAGGTTCGATCCGGCGATGGCCGATTCGAGCAAGCCACGGAATTGGTAGTACTGCTCGACGGCTTGGGCGAGTTCCTGACGCGTTCCGGTACCGTTCTCGAGTGCGAGGCGAGCAAACTGGGCCGTTGCGATCGCACTGTTGCGACCGATGATGGCCGTCGCGACGCCGCGATAGGCGACGTACAGGTCCCAGTAGGCGACTTCGACGTCGCGGACCAGGTTGCGGACTTGGATTTCGTATTCGGCGATCGACACGTCTTCGTTGAGGCTGGCCAAGACAACCGGGATGCGGTTGATCAGCGTGCCGCGGTTTCGCATCAACGGCTGTTGCACTTGAGCTTCGATCGACACGGTGTAATCGCTGTCGACGCTACGCAGGTTGGGTGCGATGTCGCGAAGGTTGTTGTCGCTGTAGACGAGTTGGTTTCGCAAAGTCGCAACGCCGCCGGTTGCGAGGCGTTTGCTGATGGCTTGTTGGAACGTCACGTCATCGGCTTGGGTTGCCGCAACGGGGCTGTTGTTGGGCCGATCGGTGTTGCTGTAGTTCAGGAAGCCGCTCGCTTGAGCATCGAATTCCGCCAAGGCGTCTTCGACACCGCCGACTTGGTTGGCACGCAAGACTCCTCGTGGCAAGACTCGGTTGCCGTTGGCGTCGACCGTCAGTGGGACCGACTGTGTGGTCGATTGGCTGATCGCGACGTCGTAGACGCTGCCGAACTGGTCGGCGGTTCCGCTGATGAATTGGTCAGCGACGTTTTGACGTTGTTCCGCGATGCCACTGGTGGTGACGAAGAACTTCGCGTTGGCGAGCGCGATCGAGACTGCTTCCTCGAGCTGCAGATTCCAGAACTGGTAATCGTGGTTGCCGATCGTCAGCGGACGCAACGTTTGCGTGGTGTCGGGTAGACTTTCCACGTCCACGTCGGGATATTCAATCTGCGTCGCCGTTTGAAGGTAATACTTCAGGTCGGGCGATTCGTTGAGAAAGAATGGCTGTGTAGGTGCACAACCGCTGGCAAGCAGGAGCGCGAGCCCGAGTTGCAAGTAAGCAGTGTAGCGGTATAGCAGCGAGCGTTTCATGCCCTGGACTTCCCTGGATCGGCGGTTGCCGTGAAACCCATGGTTGCGAACGCCACAAGGCATTCACGTCATGGACTTCCGTGCAAACCGTTGAATTGGAAAGCCCCCCTACAAAGTTCTCACGCCGTACGCTCCACCGAGCGACGCGAGATCTCTGTCCGGGAGTGGTATCGGTCTGGGCCCTTGGTCAACTTTGACGATTCTGACGATAATTCTGATTATTTCGATTCTTCCGTCCCGCGGCACCGCGGGGACTTGCCGAGCGACCGATGACCCGACGACGAAACCGATCCAAACGACCTGAATCGGCCGCTAAAAACACGGCAGAAACGACCTCGCAGGCAAACGCCGATGCTCCGCGAACCGAACGAAAGCGTGAAACGAACGCACGGGAAACTGAGCCCGGAACTGAGCCCGGAACTGAGCTCAGAGCGAAGGCTGAAACTAAACCCAGCGGCGAAGAGAAACGAAAAGACGCATCGAACGTTTCCGCGAACGAGAGTGCGACCGGGCGGCCGGGGGATGTGGATACGTTCGCGAACGAAACACCCCGAGGCAGCGTGGCTATGAAACAGGCGTTGTTCCCGCAACTGCCGTCGCTGTCGCGGATCATGTCCGTGGTCATGTTGGTGATCGGGATCCTGGCCGTCGGGGTGCTGTTCTATCAGGTGATGGTCGGGTTCTTTGTGCCGTTGTTTCTGGCGGCGCTCTTGGTGGTGATCTTTCGTCCCGTTTATCAGTGGTTGTTGCTCAAGACGAATCGCCGCAAACGGTTGTCGGCCGGGCTGACCACGTCGCTCGTGTTGTTCATCGTGTTGATGCCGTTGTTGATGTTGATTTCCATCGCGACGACGCAGTTCACGGTGCTGTTGTCGCGAATGAACGGCAGTGCGTCGGTGGCGATGGACCGGGTCCGCGGCCAGTTGGGGCTGGATCTGCCTCACGCGGAGCATTTCCGCGAACTCGATCGGATCGTTGACACGATGGGCGTCGCGGTGCCGGCGATTGACATGCCAGAAACGATCGCTGACCCCCAGTTCGACTTTGTGAGCAAAGCCAACGAGCTCGACAAAGCGGCGTTGATCATCGAGTACCTGCAGGAAGACGTGCCGGGCAGTTTGGCCTCGTCGGACGCGGCGGAAGCGGCGATCGAGAATACGAAAGCATTCGCCGACGCACTGCGGGCCGCCGACAAACAGCAGAGCGATGAGGTTTCGGGCGGGAGGCTCAACCCGTTGTTAACGTTGAACGTGGCCGAGCAGTTTGAACAGAACGCGGTCTTCACCGCCGCGTCGATTCGCACGTGGATGCATTTGAAGTTGGGCGGGGCGCTGCAGAGTCAGTTGAAGTTGTTGGCCAATCCGGACAAGGCCGACTTTAGTCGTTTGATTCGCGGGGCCCGTGAATCGTTGCAGCCGCGGTTTGTTCGATTGACCAGTGCGACGGGCAGTGTGCTGGCGCAGATCGTTTTCGGGTTGGTGATCCTGGTGATCTCGGTCTATTTCTTTCTGCTCGATGGGCCGCGGATGATCGCCACATTGATGCGTCTGTCCCCGATGGACGACGCCTACGAACATCAATTGCTGATGGAGTTCGATCGGACGAGCCGGGCGGTGGTGTTGGCCAGCGTCGCGAGCGCGATCGTGCAAGGAATTTTGGCGACGCTCGGTTTTTGGGTGTGTGGTTTCGAACAAATCGTGCTGTTGTTGTTCCTAACCAGTTTGATGGCGCTTGTCCCGTTTTTAGGGGCGGCGTCGGTGTGGGTTCCGTGCGCCTTGTGGCTCGGCGTGGTGGATCAGCGTTGGATACCGGCCGTGTTGCTGACCCTTTGGGGGGCGGGCGTGGTTTCGTCGATCGACAACGTGATCAAGGTATACGTGTTGCAGGGACGCAGCCAATTGCATCCGCTTTTTGCGTTGCTCAGCGTGATCGGCGGCGTTTCTGTTTTCGGACCGATCGGGATCCTCGTGGGGCCCATGGTTGTCGTTTTCCTGCAGACTCTTCTGGAGATTCTCAATCACGAAATCAAGAACGAAGACGAGCACATGGCATCGATCGAGAACTGAATTTGCTGCGGCGATTTGGAACCATTTGCGGGGCTGAATCTTCACTCTTGGGGAGCTATAATGCTTCCGCTTCTGATTGGATCACGTTCCCCTCCGCAATAATTCGGCTCCGCTCATGTTGGTTACGAAGTGCCCCCGATGTCATGAATCCGTTCGGGTACCTGAAGCGTTCTTAGCCGGTGGCCGCGCGGCGGATTCGGCGCAAGCCCAATGTCCGTGGTGTTTGGAAACGTTGTCCGCGAAGGAAATTAATGAGGTCATGCCTCCCTCGCTCGTGATCATCGGCGACCAAGCGGCACTGAGCGAGGACGCAGACGTTCCCGGCGATTGGGGGGGCGGGCAATCGTCCGACGATCCGAACACGCTGTCGGGAGAGTCGTCGATGAAACCGCTCGCCTCTGCCGCGGGTATGGGCGTCGCCGCGGCAGCCCCCCTGGCGGCATCGGCTGCCTCCGCTGGTGCGGGAGCGATGGGATTGGCGGGGTTGGATTTGGAAGAGGCGGAACCAACACAGTCGGCGGCCGATCCATCGAGTGCGACGGTGGAGGATACCGATTTCTCACAAATGGAAACGGTCGAAGAAGACGACACGATCGCATTTCAAGCCACCGGCGACACGCTAATTGATGACAACACCGGGTTGGAGGAGTTGTCTGATGAGCCGATCGCGATCGACGATATGGAACACGCCGACGACAATTCGGATCAGTTGGCCGCGACGACCGCGATCACCCCGGAGTCGATGAACGACGACGATCTGTCAGAGTTCA
>NZ_ANOH01000061.1 GCF_000346505.1 Aporhodopirellula sallentina SM41 | reverse complement strand
CTCTCCCCCGAAGTCCGCGTTTGTCAAACGAAACTATGGACAGATCGCATGATGCGTTCTCAGACACGACCGAAATACTTGTCACCGACGACACCGAAGGTGCACCTGGAGATCGAGTTGCGTCAGCCAGAACGCTCGGATTTGGCCCTGCCAAGAGACCGCGCCACCGGTAAAACGCTAAGGCGACGACGGCTCGACCTAGCACGCCCCCTGGCGGCACAGTACAACCAAAGCGTTGCACCCGCTTAGCGTCACGCGGGTTAGCAAGGTGGAGAGTCTTTCTTGCTAAGCGGGTGAACTTAATCGTTATCTGGCTAAATTGAAACAAACATCAATGAAAGTCAACTTAGAACGTAACCTGAAACAACTTGAGGAGCTTATCCTTGAGAAAATTCGCCTTTATGACGAGTACGAGAATATCGGACCGGGTGATGACGACGACCCAATTCAACTTATCACTGTGGGATACTACATCGAACAAACAGGTTACGCTGTTGTGGTCTTTGACACTCGCCCCAACGCCGAGTGTGATGGCGAATGGACCTCATACCATGAAGATGACAACATGATTGAGGTGCCTGAATGGGAAGACGCATTTAACCATCTCTGCGACGAGGGGACGGTTTCAGTTTCAATTCCTGGAGGCAAGAAAACACTGGACACTGATGACGACAATGAAAGTGTTGCGAAATTCTTCGGTGAACAAATTCGCGATACCGTTTTGGCGATGAAAAACCGCAACGCATTTGATTCTCTTCCACTTGGCAATAACGCAAGGGTGGTAGT
>NZ_ANOH01000060.1 GCF_000346505.1 Aporhodopirellula sallentina SM41 | reverse complement strand
CCGGTGGAGCATTTTCCAGAGCTTTTTGAAGAGACGCTGCCATGGCCTTTCGGTCGGTGTTGGAAACAAACGTCAATTCGTTCCTGGGTTTTCGATCGGCGGTGACGCTAACGCGCACATCAAACTCTCCGCCTCGAAGATTCTGTGTCGGCGGGACAGTGAACTGTCCGTTGATGACGGGAGCCATGGCTGTTGGCGAATCAACGCCCTCTTTAGGAACGAGGCTGATTTTGCCTTTTTCGATAGGCGTGCCGTCAACGGCCACCGTCCCGGACAACGTGATTCCGGAAGGGCTGCAGGCAACAAACGTGCACAGCGGACACATCATGACGACCAAGAGAAAACGATAGCCGAGTGGCGAAAGTGAAGGCGTACACATGGAAGGAGCAAATCGGAGTGCAAAAAGGAAGGGAGCAGCGAGTGAAGGAGTCGAAGGTGAGCCCTGATCGCCGCGTTAATGAAGGTTAACGAACGGAGACATTTGCAACGGCACGCGATCACGATCAGGTGATGGCAATCGCGTGCGAAAATGGCTGCGTCAAAACGAATGCGAAAGTGATTCGCGTTGACGCAGCGTGTCGGTGAAACGCCGCGTTGGCGCTGACTATCTTTCGTGTTTGTTCACTTCGTGACCTGCCTTGGTTAAGAAGGCGGTCAGGATATCTTGAGCGATCGAGTATGTGACAAACTCGGTGGATCCGTCGGCGAGCACAAAGTGCGAACCGCCCGGGTGATAACTGAAGAAGAAGTGTTCATCGTTATCGGGAAGGTTGCCGAGTCCGCCGGTCAGGTCTTCGTCATCGAGTGGACCGCCGATACCGTCGGAGTTGACGGGGAAGCCGTAGTAAGGCACGAATCCGCCACCCGCTTCATCCGGCGAGTCGTAGCACAGGACCGAATGGCCGACACCGAATGGGACACCCGTGTAACTGGTCAACCATCCTCCGGTTTGCACCAACCCTGGCTTCGCAGGGAACAAACCGCGTTCACCGACGAGCAGCGTGTTGCTGGTGCCGTCGAGGACCGACGAGAATCGCACGGGGCCATAGGCGGAGCCTTCACTGTGGAACATTCCGTCGGCAGTGTATTTAAATACAGAAGGGAAACCGTTGAATCCGGAGGCGTCGGTTCCGTGATATTGGTTGGAGGAACGACCGTAGTGCCCTCCGTTTCCGAAGTAGTTCGTGCTGGCACTGGTTGCAACCACGGACGAACCCCATCCTACATTGACAGGCGTTTGCGAAAGCGGGTCGCTAGGGCAGTTGAGAATGTTGAGTTCGGTCTGAATCGCGTCTTCATCAAAATCGGGACCGTAAAGTTCGAGTTTGTTGCTGTCGAGGTCGGCTTGCTCGACGTAGGGCAGGATCGCACGGAGCCAGGTGCGACCAACGCCAACAAAGTTGTGGTTGTCTGCGGAGGCGGGAAACTGTTTGAACGTGCTTTCATAGTTGTGGCAGGCAAGTGCCAACTGCCGCATGTTATTGCTGCACGACATACGGCGTGCTGCTTCACGTGCTGACTGTACAGCCGGTAGCAGGAGTCCGACTAAGACTCCGATGATGGCAATAACGACGAGCAGTTCGACGAGAGTAAAGCCACGACGAGAAGGTGATCGTTCGTACGTGTGAGATCTCACTTTAATTCCTTGGATGGAGGCATCATGTGACCAGCCTAACTATCGCTGGTTCAACTCTGACGGCACTTGGGGGGGATCTCGTCACATCACTCCTAGAGAGTGTTTGCCTCTTGGGGAGCGTTCAACGAGATGAAGAAGAGGAGGGCTCGTTGAAGGACTGTCTTGAGATCGAGTGCGTCTTCGAAGCTGGGGTGAACGCAACGCGCGGACCACTCGCCGCCATTAAGATTTCGTTTTTTATTGGTCGGCGATGGCGATCGATTTCTGTGGTCCCGAAATCTCCTTTGCCAGAACTTAGCGTTTGGGATGCTTCCGAACGTTTCTCTAGAAAACAAGTCTATATTTGCCAGTTGTTTTGTCGTTCGGCACGCGATTGTTTGCGGCGGTTTGAAGTGCCATCGGCGGAAGCATGAGATGCTCGTTATTAGCACAAGGCTGCGCATCGATTGCGCGGTCTATGAGAATGTTGATGTCACACGTTTAGATTAGGAACAAACAGAAGAGTATGCCTGCTGATAAAAGGGGCAGGCATTTTAGTGTTGAGATGGGTGGTGAGTGGTCTTCTGCTAGGGGGGGCGTTTTTCTCGACGGCGCCGCATGACGTTTCTTCCGCCTGCGGAATTCTTTTCGTCATGTTTCATTGTGCTCGCGATTGTCGAAGGGTGGGGCGTGTACCTCGCAGTGGCTATAACCAATGTTCACTTCACTTGCGGCAACAAATCCCATTGGCGGGTTTCGCTTCGGAAACGATTGCCGCGTCGCTTTACTGGCTCATCAGTGACTCGTTTATTAGCGTCTCGTTCAACAGGACTAAGTCATGCCGCTGCATCGCAAAGATGACATTCGTGAGATGATCGACGACGAGATCTATGCTTCGTCCGATCTGTCGCAACCATTGCCAAAGTACCGGTTCCCTTCGACCGAGCAGTCGGCTCAGCGAATTTATTCGGCGGTGCATGACGAATTGATGCTCGATGGCAACTCGCGTCAGAACCTGGCAACGTTCTGTCAGACGTGGGTGGAACCGGAGGTGCACCAATTAATGAACGAGTGCATCGACAAGAACATGGTCGACAAGGATGAGTATCCGCAAACGGCCGCGATCGAGGGCCGCTGTGTTCATATGCTGGCCGATTTGTGGAACGCGCCGGACTCGGCGAACACGATCGGATGTTCGACTACGGGGTCGAGCGAGGCGGCGATGTTGGGCGGAATGGCGATGAAGCGGGCCTGGGAGAAACGCCGCAAGGTGGACGGTGCGCCGATCGATCGGCCGAATCTAGTGACGGGACCGGTGCAGGTCTGTTGGCACAAATTTGCCCGCTACTGGGATGTCGAACTGCGCGAGATTCCTATGGAGGGCGATCGTTTGATCATGACGGCCGAGGAAGTGATCAAGCGTTGCGATGAAAACACGATCGGTGTTGTGCCGACGTTGGGGGGTACCTTCACGTGTCAGTACGAACCGGTCCGCGCGGTTGCGGAGGCGTTGGACGCGTTCGAAGAAGACACCGGGATCGACATTCGGATGCACGTCGATGGTGCGAGCGGTGGTTTCCTGGCCCCTTTTTGTGCACCCGATTTGGTTTGGGACTTTCGTCTCCCTCGCGTGAAGTCGATTAACACGTCGGGACACAAATTCGGTTTGTCACCGTTGGGCGTTGGTTGGGTGATTTGGCGCGAAGAGTCGGATCTGCCGGAGGAAGAGATTTTCTGGGTCAATTATCTCGGTGGAAATATGCGAGACATCGCGTTGAACTTCTCGAGGCCCGGGGGACAAGTCGTTTGTCAGTACTACAACTTTTTGAGGTTGGGACGGGAGGGGTACCGGCGGACGCACTCGGCGTGCTACGAGACGGCGAAATTCCTTGCCGACGAGATTTCGAAGATGGGGCCGTTTGAAATCATCTATGACGGTGACATGGCGTCAGGCATTCCCGCATTGTGTTGGAAACTGAGAGACGGAATCGAACATTCGTTCTCGCTGTATGATTTCGCAGACCGGTTGCGTACCAAGGGGTGGCAGGTTCCCGCGTATTCATTGCCTCCGCAGCGAGAAGATCTCGTAATCCAACGGATCTTGGTGCGGCACGGCGTGAGTCGTGACCTGGGAGCGATGTTGGTCGAAGATATGAAACGATGTCTCGAGCATTTCGAGCAACACTCGGTGCACGCGTCGATGACCTCTGAGGAAGCGTCAGGCTTCAAACACTAGAGGGTTTCTGTCGGCTGTTTTTTCGGGGAGCGGGTCTTGTGAAAAATCCTTGTGCAGCAGGATCTTTAACAAGATCCACTACCGCCTGCCCGAAAGCCAGGCTGTGTTGGATTGCCGGTGACCAGCGCTGGGCGTGGGGAAGGCTCGCGAGGTGATGGGCACCGTTTAAGGTGTTGAGAGAATGTGAGCGCCGAGGGCGGGGCGGACTGGTGAAGCAGGACGGTTCGACACCGGTTTCCGCTTTGTAGCGGCTCGTCAGGGCTTCGATCAATGCGTCCGCGGAGTCGCGCTTAACGAGCGTCACGGTGCATCCGCCGAACCCGCCTCCGGTCATGCGTGAACCGATCACACCGCCTTCGGAGTTGACTTCGCGAGCGAGGTTGACGAGCAGGTCGAGTTCTTCACAACTGACTTCAAAATCATCGCTGAGCGAATCATGGCTGGCGTACATCAGTTCGCCGACTTCATCCCAGCGTCCCGCAGAGATTGCTTCGGCGGCCTGCCTGGTTCGTTGGATTTCGCCGACGACATGTCGTGCCCGCTTGAATTCCAAATCGGTGAGTTGATCGCGGGCGGCGTTGACGTCGTCCATCGAGATGTCGCGCCAGGTTGATTTGCCGATCTTCTGCAACGCTGAATCGCACTGGGATCGACGCTCGGCGTATTCACCACCGTTGAGTTCGTGTTTGACGTTGCTGTTGGTGATCAGCAAGGTGATGTCGTCACTGCGAAAAGGGACAGCGGTAATTTCTTGCGAGCGACAGTCGAGCAGCATCAATTCGCCGTCTTTCCCGAACACGCTACTGAATTGGTCCATAATGCCGCACGGGACGCCGGCGTAGTCGTGTTCGGCTTTTTGGCAGATCAACGCCTTCTCACGCATGTCGAGCGTGGTCGACGTGGCGGCTTCGAGGAGCGTGGCGGTGGCGACTTCGAGCGCGGCGCTGCTGGACAATCCTCCGCCGAGCGGAACCGTTGAATCGAAACTAACGTTCAGTGTCGGTGTCGGGCGGCCGGATTGATGGAAACCTGCCAGAACGCCTTGAACGTAGCATGCCCATCCGGGGGCGGACGGGTCGCTGCCGGGTTGGGCCGTGGCGGCGAGGCGGGCGCTCGAGTCCATGCTGATACTGTGATATTGAGACTGTGCCTCATCGGTATCAGTAGGCTTGGAGGCGGCCATGACGATATAGCGTTCGATCGCCATCGGGAGCACGAAACCGTCGTTGTAGTCGATGTGTTCACCGATCAGATTCACCCGGCCGGGGGCGGCGACGAGAAATTCAGGAGCCTGACCGTAGAGTTTTTTGTGGGTTTCGCTGACCCGATCGGCCAGTTCGGTGAGACTTTCGGTGGACGTGTCGTTTTCAGTGGTGGTCATAGATGGCTTCTCGAATCCAGTGCTCACCCGATTGGTGAGTTGTCAAATACACCCGAGGTGGGCATGGCGGGGAGTTGCGAGCCAGATTGTACTACGGATCGCCTTGAGATTGTTTATCATATTCTGGCAAATTGATCCCGCTTCGAAAACCTTCTGCGACGTTTTGCCGAATGTTGCTGAGGATCCGTTGGATTGCGGACGTGACGTGTGATGACCCGCAGCGATGGCAAGCCACGACGTTCTTGCGGCATGCCTGGCGCGCAGGCATCTGTTCAAACGATCAGTGTCTCGCGAGAGCTCGGGGTTATTTCACCCACTGCAACCAGGCGTCAAAGTAAGCCGTTGGGGTGACGCCCATGCCGGAGAGAAACGCGTCGTCGAATTTCTTGCCGTCGCGAAGATGCCGGATGATAGTGTCAAAGCCTCGTTTTCTTTGACGGGTGAGGAACGACTCGCAGACGGCCGCGGAGAGCAAGTCGGCTCGCTCGGGGGCGAGTCTTCCGGCGAAGAAGTCTTTGCCTGATTTGAGGCTGCCGACCGCGGTCACGAGTTCGGATTGCATTCGAGCCAGTTCGGCCCGGTCGCGTTTGGTATCGGACGCCGCGACAACTTTTCCGAGGCCGTCGGCGAACCAGCGAGGGACCGTATCGCCTCGGCTGCGGACGGCGAGGCTCGCGACGGGAGCGGCAAGGCGGCTGGCGATGGTCTCTTCGTCATCGCCGGCGGAGGCGACCACGGCCACGTAGGCTTCCAGGCCGTTATAGGACCAATGCGATTCCCAATCGGAAGGCAGGCTGCGGCGTTCGACCATTTGAGCGAACTCGCTGTAATCGTACCGACGGGGCATCACGTAGATGGAAGCCCGGCCGTTGAAGAACGCTTCCGCCGCGGCGCCCCCGGCGGCGAGTTCTTTCGCGGGCAGGATGATCGACGCCTTTTGCAATGCGGCTTCGGCTTGGTTTGCGACGATCGTGAGCGTGGATTCCGGGACATCGCCCCACAGCGAGAAGTGATCGGACTGATGGTGCGAGAGTTTATCGGTCTTCCCCCCGGCGAGGCTGAAGTCCCGCATCGCGAGTTCAGCCCGGCGTGCGGTGACCTCGGCATCGGTGGCGGCCGCGAGCCAGGCTTTCTGCGTCATCGCGGTGAGCGATTCTTCTCGCAGGTTGGTCGCGACCGTGGCGCCTTCTTCGATCCACTGAGAAATCAACGCGATCTCCTCGTCCTTCAGAGGCGGGCGTCCTCCGGCGGGCATGCGAGCGCCTTCGGTACCGCGTAGTTTTTTGACGAGCAGGCTTGCTTCGCCGCGACCGGGTTGGATGACCGGGCCGGTGTCGCCACCGCGAAAGAGCCTGGCGAGGTTGTCCATCTGCAGTCCGCCGCGAGCCTGCATGGCGTTGATGTGGCATCCCGTGCAGTTCGCGACCAGCACCGGTGCGATCTGGCTCGCGAAGTCGACGGTTTCCTTGCCGGTCGGCGTGCCGGCTCGAGGCATGGGGGCGGCGGGGGTAGACGCGGGGTTCGGGGTGCCGGGATCGTTTGTGTCCGCCGTGAGGCTGGTCAGTTGTACCGACGCATCCTCGCCGTCGAATTTGGCTCCTTCGTTGATCCACCGTTCGAGCGTGGCCAGTTCGATCGGGCTGACCTTCCCGCCCCCGCGAGGCATGTCGCCGGTTTTGATTGTTTCGATCAGCCGGCTGCCGATGGTGTCGCCGGCGAAGATAACGACACCCTCGGGTGGCCCTTTCATCAGCTCGGCAAAGGTCGCCAGGGAGAAGCCGCCTCGGCTGCCGCGGATATGACAGCCGCCACATTTGCTGACGAGGATCGGTGCCACGTTTTTGACAAAGCTGACGCCGGTGTTCTCTGTGCTGAACGGGTTAACGGTCGGGGGAACCGTGTTCGCGTTTGATGTGCCGGTTGCAGCGGGCATCGCTGTGTTCGCCGCGACGGATTGGTTTTCGGGTCGCGGAGGCGGTTGAAACGGGGAGATCGAAATGCCCTCGAGTTCAATCAGAACCCGGGCGTCAACAATACGCTGCATCTTGGGCAAGAGAGCATCGTACAACTCCGGGGAACCGGCACGGACGGCGACTTCGACTTGGTTCATGGCTCGTTCGAGCGAACGAGCGGAGTCTTCAAAGCGTCCCGCGTTGAATTGCTCGCCGGCTTTCCGCATGCTGACGCTGATCGCCGTCATCGCCTGCCGCGATCGCGTATCCAGGCGAGGGGCGTCGGATTCGGCCGCAGTGGTGGTCGTTCCGCAGACACAGAGTGCTCCGGCCACGAGGCAGCCGATCGTCGCGGTCTGGGCAGTGCTCATGGCGGTCTGGACAGGGCTCATGGCGGTCTGGACAGTGCTTGCCGCGGTCTGGACAGGGCGCAGTCGGATGCGTCGGCGGATGGAAACGATGCGGCGGAAAAGGCTTGGCATGGGGACCCGTCAAACGGTGGCAGTGAGACAATGGCAGTGAAATCGAGCGTGGTCGCAAGAAATGCGGCGTCCGCGAGCGGCGAAAAGAAGTCCGGGGAACGTCACATTCTAAACCGCAAACGCATCACCGCACAAAATGAACTCGCTCGCGGAAGTTCGAGGGGCGGCGAAGAACGCCTCGGCGGCCGCGGTTTGTCGGAAAGGTCGCACCTCGGCCGGAAAACACTCGCATTGGCCGGGAAAACACGAGGGCGGCTAGCCCCTTGGGCATTTTGCAAACTGCTTCTAAACTGCTGAATTGGCCCGCACCGCAGAATTTCGGCGAATCCGATGAGCAACCGCGAAACGACCGCAGCTTCCTCTCCTGATCCATCCTCTTCTTCGGCACCGTCGACTCAGTCCGGCGATTCGGACGCGGCGGTTTTGACCGACCAGCGAATCTTGGTGCTGGATTTCGGCTCGCAATACGCACAGCTAATCGCACGACGCGTGCGAGAACAGCATGTGTACTGCCAGATCGTCCGCCACGACATTACGGCCGAACGGATCGCCGAGTTGGCGCCACGCGGTGTGATCCTCTCCGGCGGCCCGAACAGTGTTTACGAAGAAGGCGCGCCGCAGATCGATCCGGCAATCTTTGATCTCGATATCCCAGTGTTGGGGATTTGCTACGGGATGCAGGTCGCCTGCCAAGCCCTCGGCGGGAAAGTCGCCAACACGCCGAGCCGTGAATTCGGACGGGCGATGTGCGATTTCCTCGACCACGATTCGATCTTCCGCGGGATGAAAGATTCCGAGCAGGTCTGGATGAGCCACGGTGATCAGGTGTCCGAGATCGCCGACGATTTCACTGTGATGGCCCGAACATCGACGTGCCCGTATGCCGCGATTCGGCACAACACTCGGCCTGTCTACGCGATGCAGTTTCACCCTGAGGTCACGCACACACCGCATGGCGGCCAAATCCTGCATAACTTCGTTCGTGAAGTTTGCGGCTGTGACGGCACGTGGCGTTTGGGCGATTTTGCTGACGCGGCGGTACAACGGATCCGCAAACAGGTCGGCGACAAACGTGTGATCTGTGGTTTGTCCGGCGGTGTCGATTCGTCGGTGGTCGCGGCGTTGTTGTACAAAGCGATCGGACCGCAACTTTCATGCATCCTGGTCGACAACGGCATGCTGCGGAAGAACGAACAGAAGATCGTGATTGAGGAGTTCTCCAATCATTTCAAGACCGACCTGCACGTGGTCGACGCGGAAGATCAATTCCTTGGCGATCTCGCGGGAGTGACCGAACCGCAAGAGAAACGGCGGCGGATCGGGTATGCGTTCATCGAATGTTTCAAAGCCGAAGCGACGAAGATCGAAGACGCCCATTTCCTCGCGCAGGGGACGTTGTATCCCGATGTGATTGAAAGCGGGGCGGACAAAGATGGCCCGGCCGCGACGATTAAACTTCATCACAATGTCGGCGGCCTGCCGGAGGAACTCGGGTTCGAGTTGATCGAACCGCTGCGGGATCTGTTCAAGGATGAGGTCCGCCGTTTGGGGTTGGAACTCGGCCTGCCCGAGCAACTCGTTTGGCGACACCCGTTCCCCGGTCCGGGCTTGGCGGTTCGGTGCCTCGGCGAAGTTACTCGCGAGAAATTGGTTGTCCTGCGAGAAGCCGACGCGATCGTGGTCGAGGAAATCGAGAACGCCGGATTGTATCGGGAGACCTCTCAGGCCTTCGCGGTCTTGCTGCCGGTGCAAAGTGTTGGGGTGATGGGCGACGCCCGAACCTACGACAATGCGGTCGCCGTTCGGTGCGTGAACACGGACGATTTCATGACTGCCGATTGGAGTCACCTGCCGTACGATTTGCTCGCCCGAATCAGTACCCGGATCATCAACGAGGTCAAAGGTGTCAACCGTGTTTGTTACGACATCAGTAGCAAGCCGCCGGCCACGATCGAGTGGGAGTAGACACCCGACCGGGCGCAGACTCGGCGACGGCGAGGCCGCGACGGAGACGACAAACCTCATCGGTGAGGCCAGAAACTCAGTCGGCGAGGCCAGAACTCAATCGGCGAGCTCAGAACTTAATCGGCGAGCCCAGCCGAACGGGGCCCTGCCCTTGTCGCAACGGGAAGGTTCGACCCGGCGGCCGGGCGAGTGGCTCGCTCTGCGAATTGACTATTTCTCTTTGAATCAAATTCTCATTTGTAATCGAGGCAAATTTGCAATCGAGGCAAATGAGGTCTTCGCATAAAATCGCGAGCGAAGACGCTTTCCTGCATCTCTCCTTCAGACCATTGAAAATTTCCTATGGCCGGACAATTCATCTACCAAATCATTGACCTGACGAAGAAGCACGGTCAGAAAAAGGTACTCGAGAACGTCAATCTCGCTTTCTACCCAGGTGCCAAAATCGGCGTTCTCGGACCCAACGGGGCCGGGAAATCGACATTGTTGAAGATCATGGCCGGGGCCGATACCGAGTTCGAAGGTACCGCCCGTTTGGGTAAAGGCTTCACCGTTGGCTATCTCGAACAAGAGCCGCCGCTCGACCCGACTAAGACCGTTTTCGAAAACGTCCAAGTCGCCGTCGCCGAACGCCAGAAGGTGATCGACCGGTTCAACGAGATCAGTGGTCTGCTCGGCGAAGTCACCGATGACGAGGAAATGACCAAGCTCTGCGACGAGATGGCGGTCCTCCAAGATGTCATCGATGCGAACAACCTTTGGGAATTGGATCGGTTCGTTGAGATGTCGATGGCGGTGATGAATCTGCCGCCGGGTGACTCGGCGATTACCAACCTGTCCGGTGGTGAGAAACGCCGTGTCGCCTTGTGTCAGTTGTTGATCCGGCAACCCGATCTGTTGTTGCTCGACGAACCGACCAACCACCTCGATGCCGAGAGCGTTTCGTGGCTCGAGCAACACTTGGCGAACTACCCGGGGACCGTTGTCGCGGTGACGCACGATCGATACTTCCTCGACAACGTCGCCCAGTGGATTCTCGAAGTGGATCGCGGTCGCGGTATTCCGTTCGAAGGCAACTACACCGCATGGTTGGAGGCCCGCGCTAAACGGATGGCACTGGAAGAACGCCAGCAGAAGGCACGCGAGAAGAACCTCGCTCGCGAACTCGAGTGGATTCGCATGAGCCCGAAGGCTCGCCAAGCGAAATCGAAGGCGCGGATCAAGTCATACGAAGAAATGTCAGCGGAGACTTTCGAGGACCGCCCCGACGAATTGGAGATTCAAATCCCATCGGGTAAACACCTCGGTTCGCTCGTGATCGAAGCCGAGAAAGTCAACAAAGCATTCGGCGACAAGACGTTGATGAAGGACATGTCGTTCCGTCTGCCACCGGGTGGGATCGTTGGGATCATCGGTCCCAACGGTGCCGGCAAAACGACTTTGTTCAAAATGTTGACCGGGCAAGAGCCTGTCGATTCAGGAAAGATCAAAGTCGGTGAGACCGTTGATTTGGGATACGTCGATCAGTCTCGCGACAAGCTCGATCCGAACAAGACGATCTACCAGGAAATCAGTGGGGGGCACGACATGATCGAGATGGGCGGACGAGAAATCCATGCCCGTTCCTATGTGTCGCGTTTCAATTTCAAAGGCCCTGACCAAGAGAAAAAGGTGGGGATCCTTTCCGGTGGGGAACGTAACCGGGTGCACTTGGCGTCGCTGCTGCGGAAGGGATGCAACGTGCTGTTGCTCGACGAACCGACCAATGACCTCGATGTCGACACGCTCCGAGCGCTCGAGGAAGCGATCGCGAGTTTTGCCGGGTGTGTCGTTGTGACCTCGCACGACCGTTGGTTCCTCGATCGTTTGGCAACGCACATTTTGGCGTTTGAAGGTGACGGCAAAGTCGTGTGGTGTGAAGGAAACTTTGACACCTACGAACGCAACCGTCGCGAACGGATGGGTGAAGATGCCGACGACGATTCGCCTCGCACGCGGTACAAAAGCATCCACGCCGGCTAGAGCATTTTGAGAAAGGATGTCGCACGCAGGGCCGGTTGATACCGGCCGATTCGGATTCGTCCGTTGGGAACCGGACCTGCATGATTTGCAAGGTGGTGGTGATCGAAGCGGCTCGGTTCGTTCGGTCGCCGTGACCGAAATGTAGCGATGAGGGCCCGACCAATCGTCCCATGGCGAGTGCCAATGGGGTTTGATCGTTCAGAGCCCCTCGTTAAATAATTCAAATGCGATAAAACATGGGGGTGCATGCCGACGCGCCTCCGTGGTTGCGTCGCATTTGATTTCATTCTCTGATCACAGAACCCAAGGTAATCGACACGATGACGATCCTGCGAGTCGGCCCCAACGAAAAGTACAACGACGGTTGGGAGGCTGCCTTTGGTGGCGGAGCTGCCAAAAAATTCAAGAAGCAATCCAAGAAAGCCACGAAAAAGGCTTCCAAGAAATCGGTGAAGAAGGCCGCTAAGAAGTCGACCAAAAAGACGGCCAAGTCTGCAAAGGTCTCCAAGCGTGCGACCGCCAAGCCGGCGAAGAAAGCCGTCAAAAAATCGGCGAAGAAGTCGGTCAAGAAATCAGTGAAGAAGTCCGCGAAGAAAGCGACGAAGAAGTCGGTCAAGAAGAGCGTCAAAAAGGCCGCTAAGAAGACTTCGAAAAAAGGTGTCAAGAAATCGGTCAAGCGGAAACGCGGCTAAGCCGACCGCTGAACCTCATCGGAGCGGTTACCTTTTTCTTGCTCCTCGGATCTCTCTCTAGTGGCTCATCGGGTGTTAGTTGAATCATGTCCTCCAATCCTCATAGCGAACGTCCGCAGGACTCGCCTCGCCGTGGGGAATTGGGGGCTGAGAAGCGAACCGGTTCTGCGCTGCGTGGCATCCTAGCGGGTGGAGATTTCGAAGCCTCATGGCGGGCCGCTCTCGAAGGCCCGTCCGAGGAAGGGCGAGAAGCACTGCAGAGCCTTCTCGGTTATCTGACGTTCTCGTCGGGCTCCGCCGCGCCGGCAATTCTGAAAGCGTGGAATCGGGTACACGACGAGGCCGCCGGGGGCGATGTGCTGTCGGGGCCGCCACCGTTTCTGATCATTCGCCACTGGTTGGAAGAAACGACAGAGAAACTTTCGGGCGAGTCCTCGGCGTTTGCGGACGTCGCGCGTCCACGCACCGTGATTCGGTTGTTGTGGTCCAAGTTCCTTCCGGCGTATTTGGACTTTCACCGGGACCTGTTGTTTCATCTCGAACCGGAGGTGATTTTCAACGGTTTCTTTTTGGCCCGGTGTGCGGAGGCCATCCTCGAGCATCTCGGGGACCGGTCTTCGATCGATGATGAGAACGCTCTCGTTGATCGTGTGATCACGCAGCTCAATGACTATGTCGGCTATCGGCCGGTGGCGGTTCTCGAGAACCGAACGTGCCAACCCTACGCGCATGAGTTTGTCCGTCCGATTCCGGTGATGATTCACGACGCGGGGATCTCGGCGGGGCCGTATCGCGAGTTGATTCGTCGTGCCCTCAAAGCGATCACCGAGGCGCCGGAGGACATCCTGCGTGCCGCCGCAATGGACCCCAATCAAATCCGCGAGCTTTGCTTGGATCCGAGGGCGTATGACTTTGACCATCCGGTGAACCGTCGGCCGAATTATCACTTTGGTGGTTGGGACGAGCGGTCGATCGATAGCGACGGACGCTACGACCGATTCATCCTTCGTAGTGTTACGTTGGATTCGCTGCTCAAACGCCTCGAGGAAACGCCAGATTTGCCGCGTGAGGAACTACTTGATGAGGCGGCATCGGTTCTCGCGGGCACGATGCTGATGGCATCGGGTGTGTCGGGTTGGGGGCCGGGGGCTTATTCAAGTGACGTGACGCTGCGTTCGCTGATGGTTCCGATCGCGAACTACCGCGACGAGTTTTACCGTTGGCGAATTTCGCAAATCGGCGGTGCCCATGGCGAGCGACTTTTGGCGGAGTCGGAAACGCGTCATCAACCGTTCGGTGCCGCCCGCCAGCACCTCAATGCCTCCTTGGCACGCAGTCGCGCGGTGCAGTTGCAACACGTGCAGCTCGCCCGGATCTACGCCCGGATGGGATACCCCGATTCGGCGGCAAAGCAGGCAGATGTTGTGTCGGCGGCATCGGCTCGTTTGATGTGCCGGATCGACTGCGGCATGACGCTTGGTTTGCGGGCCCTACGGGCGGGAAAGTTGGAGACCGCGATCGAGGTCCCCGAAGCGACGTTTGATCTGATTCGCCGGGCGATCGAATGCGGCGGGTTGATGGATCCGTGGGATATTCTGGGCTTCACCGGTAACTTCAGTTTGTATCCCGGGATCGAGAACACGATCCACGACTCACGGCTCGATGAGTTGCTGTTCATCATCGAGAGTTTGTTCGGTTATATCGCTCGCGTATGGAGTGAAGCGGCGGCGCGAGATGACGAGGCGGCGTACGATCGTATGGATCAACAGTACCGCGAAATTGCTCAGTGGTGGCGGACATTCGCTGCCCATACGGTCGAGTCGGTCGAGGCGGCCGATCCATGGGAATCGTATGAGTCAGCTCGGTTGGTGGCCCAGGCTCTTCGGCTCTGGCATCGAGGCGGCGCGCGTCACGGTGACATCGCGTTTTGGGCCCCACACGCCGAGTTGTTCGATTCACCGCGGGCGTACATGTTGGTGATCTCCGCGTTGCTCGAGCGCAAAGACTTTGTTCCGGCCCAGGCGTTGTTGATCCATTGGCTCGGGCAGGCGGACCGGGTGGGGCTGCGTAGCGGCGCGAGTTCGTTGCCGCGGCTCGCCGAGCGATGGCTACTGCAGTTGCGGGCTCATATGCGAGACGTCCCTGCCGAGTTGTGGCCACGGGTCAATAAGTTCTTCGATTATCTCGAGGCTAATGCGGAGTCGTTTTGGTCGGCGCCTGAATTCGAGGTCGGCGACTCGTCCGTGACGGGCCACTCGGCCGACGATTGGAAGCAGGAACTCGCTAGCGCGACTGACGACTTGTTTCCATCCGACGAGGAGGAGGATTCCGACGAAGGGCTGTTCGACGCCGCCTACGAAGGAATGATCTACCGCGACACAACCGACGACGGAAACGAAGGAGCGATCTTCGACACGTCGGGGGAAACCGAAAGCGTGGACGAACTCGAGACGGAAGTGAAACGTCTCGGCGATCGTCTCGATTTTTTGCAAGCGCTCGCACGCATGTGGGCCGTGGGGGCGGATGTCGCGATCACGCACCAACAGATCGACAGTGACCAAGCGGGCGCGGCGAGCAGTAGCGTTGACGCCGAAGGCCTGCTGCGTGATCAGCGTGAACAGCAAATTGAATCGCTGCAGGCGTGGGCGCGACGTGCGGTCGAGAATCGAATCGGTTTGTTGAAACTGCTCAGCGACGTGCGAGCCTACAAGATCAAACCTGCCGGCACGGACAACGAGTCGATGCGAACGTATGACCGTCGCCGCGTATTGCGTGACGGTTTGATGGAACGTGTGATCGAGACCGCCGTCGAAATGTCCGATGCCCGCCGTTTGATCAGCAGTGCGTTGTGTGCGTTGCAGGGTGAGTTGTCGGAGGATCTTGGCGAAGAATTCCTCGAAGATGACGTCGGGGCGATTGAGCTGTTTGCCGCTCTGATCGCTGGCGATTCCAAGCGTGCGCGAGCTGCGTTTCCTGGATTCGTCGAGTCGATTCTGCAACGGAATTTGTTGTACATTCCGCTCTCGCGAGGCGGTGACCCGGTCAAGATCTACGTGGCTCGGCTTCGTGAGCGAGTGCTCCGCCATCTGCTTCACTGGATGCCGCGGCGGGGGCTGATCACCGAAACATGCCGGCTGATCGAGACGGCACGGCAGATGGAACAGCGCAACCCGATCGGTGCGGGAGCGGTGACCGAATTTGATGGACTGTATCGAGCCGGTTACCGTTCGTTGGTCGGTTCGTTCTCCGAATCCGTGCTGCATTTTACCTCGCAAAAGAAGCCCGCTGAATCGTCTGAAAAGGGGACAGGCAGCGATGTGGAGGATGGAGCGGGAGGCGATGCCGAGACGTTCGATTCGCCGTCGCTTTCTTCGCCCAAGGCGTGGTCGGATAATGAAACGCATGCGGAGTCAGACGCCGATGGGCGGCAGTTGACTGCGACGGACCAACATTTGGTTTCGCAGACGCTGATTCCTTTGCTCGAAAAATTGACCGAAGTGATGCTGGGCAGTTGGCTCGCGCACAGTCAAACGTTGCGTCTTTCGCCACTCGAATCGGTTAGCGACGGTGCGAAGTGGAAACGATTGGTTCAGTTCATTAAAGCGTTTGGTGACCCGCTTTTCACACAGGGGTTTTTGCAGCTCAGCAATATTCGTGCGGTCTTGCACCAAGGCGTCGAGGGGTGGCTCGGCCGGGCGCTCGAGGACGGCGACGACCTGCTCGATGATACCGAGTTGATGCGGGCAATCACTGAAGGACGGATCGACATCAACGAGGCCGCTCAGTGTGTGACGTTGGTGTTCGAAGCGTTGATGGACCATCACGCGGAGTATCAAGACTACAACAGCACGACGACGCAGAGTGATCGTGGCGAGATGATCTACACGTTCTTGGACTTCCTGCGATTGCGTTCTCGCTACGAACGCGTGGCGTGGAATCTGAAGCCGATCATGTGGACGCACCAAGTCCTCGTACGCATGGGACTCGACGAGGCGGCGTTGGCGTGGCGACACAGTTTGAATGAACGGATCTCGACCGAAGCCGATCTCTACGTTAAACGATTGCGAGATTTGCAGAAGCGTTATTCGATGCGGATGCCCACGGTGGCGGACCGGCTGGAAGAACGTTTCGTGCAGCCGATGACGATCGATCGCATGCGTGCCTTCATTGCCCCGGCGATGGCCGACGCGGAGGCAAACCGCGATCACAGCGCCGCGTTTGAAATGCTCGAAAAAGAAGCGGAGTTGTTGTCGCAGAATCCGGTCGGCGTTGGGCTGGATTTGCCACCATGGCTCAGTGCTCTCGACAAAGAAATCGAGAAGATCGGCAAACGTAATCTGGTGAGCGAAATTGATCTTCAGGACCTCATCACGATCCCGGTCAGCCCGCTCGCTCTCGATGAACTACGCACGCAACTCGCGACCGCATCGACACAGGGGCGGCGTCTGCCGCACATGCGACGCAAATCGAAATAACGTTGTCGTTTGGATGGCTTGGTGTCGCGAGCATCCGCTGCATGGGAGCGCTTTGGGGGTTGAAGTGTCCGACCCTTGTAGCTGGATTCGCCTGAATTCAGGCCACCGAAGTCTGGCGACATCGGTTACGTCATTCTTGAAGATGCTTGGGGATTCCGATGCCGTTTGGTGTTCGGGTTGGCGGTAGTGGGTCTTGTCAAAGATCCTGCTGCACGAGGGTCTTTAACAAGATCCACTGCCGGAAAATGGAGCTGAAATAAGCGGCTAGGACGAGCCGGTTTCGCTCGCGCTGAGACGTGATCGGAAGTTGCCTATGTTCGGTTTGCGGCGGCGTGTGTGGCGTGCCCAAAACGTTCCGATTTGCAGCAGCCATCCGAAGAAACTGATCAACGCGATGAGCGAGATCGCTTGTGCGTCGTCGTTGAGCCATAAAGGCAGGCTGGCGAATGCGACGAGTAACGGCACGTTGGCTACTTCAAACCAAAACCCTTTCTTTAGGATCATGCATCCGACCGCGATCCAGAAAATCGCCCACGGAAGGAATACGGCAGACGAGAGTTGGTAGCCATCGGATGCTGTCGAGCCGAGTGCGTCACCGGCGATGAAGAAAATCCAGGTCATGGGCGTGACGATGAAGTACGTGCCTAGCATTTCCGTTGCGTGCGAGGGATACCATTTGATGAACCGTTCGATCGGTGTAGGAGGGCGAGCTGCGATGGGTTCGTAGTTCACAAAACGCAGCAGGTCGTCACGCAGATCGGCGGCGGTTTGGTATCGGTATTCGGGTTGCTTTTCCATGCATTTGAGAATGATCGTTTGCAGGTCCCGATCGACCGAGGCGTTGAGCCGCTGCGGTGGCGGTGGCGGATCGTTCATCACCTGCAGGAGCAGCATTTGCACGGTGCCTCGGAACGGTCGCTCTCCGGTGACCATCTCGTAAAGAATGACGCCGAGCGAATAGATGTCGCATCGCGAATCGGCTTCCCGACCGAGGCCCGCGGCTTGTTCCGGTGCCATGTAGGCGGCTGTGCCGAGGACGTCACCTTCCGATGTGACGTTGACTTCGTTTTGCATATCTTTGGCGAGTCCAAAGTCGGTCAAGTACGCTTTGCCGTCACTGTCGGTCAGGATGTTTCCTGGTTTGAGGTCGCGGTGAACGATGCCCTTCCCATGTGCATGGCTGAGCGCGTCGGCGAGATCGGCACAGACGGCGGCGGCTTCGATGCCAGAAAGTACGCGCTGTTCCTTTTTGACCTCCGCGAGACTGGGGCCGTCAATGAACTGCGAAACAATGACCGGGAGGTCGCCATCGATCAAGCAAATGTCGTAGACCGACACGATTCCGTCGTGGCTGAGCCTCGCGGCGGCCTGCGACTCACGCGTGAATCGTTCGCGGGCGGAACCTTTGAAGTATTTGGCGTGAGGGATTTTCAGTGCGACGGTGCGGCGGAGTTGTGTGTCATAGGCACGCCAAACGACGCCGAAGCCACCGTGGCCGAGTTCTTCTTTGAATTCAAACCGATCGTCTTTTCTCAGCGACAGCGGGATTGGTGGATCGACATCGAACGATATGTCTTCGTTGACGGTGTTCGGATTCCGAGTGACTTGGGTTTGTCTCGATTCGGGCGGCAGGGTGCGAACGGCCAGTTCGCGATAGGCGGTGTCGACGGCATCAACGTGAGTTGGGAATCGCTCGCGATAGAGGTTTGGATTTGGCAACTGCGAGTTTTTTTGTCGCCACCACAGTTCGATCAGCAGCAGTTCGACCAACGCTCCTTTCTCTTCGCCCTTGGTAATCTCCCGGAGGTAGGTCTCGATGGCGGGATGTTCTCCGTCGCGGCAGGCGGATTCAAACCGGTTGCACAGATCGTCGAGTTCGCTGCGTGAGTCGTGGTCGCTCATGAATATCGTTGCAACCGTCACAATCGTCCGGAACGAGGAGAAACTCGTTTGGAGGATCGGAAAAGCTGAGTGGTCGCCGGATCAAAAGGCGAAAAGGGAGCAAGAGTTGCGATAGCCCGACGACGTTCGCCGGTGTGAGGTTACTCCGCGAGATTTCTCCGCGAGGCAGTTATTATGAGTGCTATCCCAGCCCCCGTCCAACAAGTGCTGCAGGCTCGCCAGGACGCGACTCAGACCAAGATCGATACGGCGCTGTTAGGCAAGCAACTCGACGTGCAGGAAGCCACCGGGGACGCGATCAATCAGATGGTCCGCGAAGTTGTCGACGTTCAGAAACAACTTTCGAACGGACATATCGACGTTCGAGTCTAACGGGTTCTTGTTGCAAACCCGCGGACGTAGCCGAGCGTTGTTTGAGGCGGGTGCCGATATCCCGCCGGCAATGTGCGGCGTCGCCTATCGCGATAGTCGGTTCGCCTGGTCGCTTTAAGACGCGCTGACCTGAGCGGGCGCGATCACCTTGGCGTCGTCTTCGTCACCGCTCCACTGCGGCAACTCAATTGAGACCGCTTGCCATCCCGGGTGGACTACTTTTCCGGTCGTTTCTTCGGTGCCGGAGGATTCGCCGATCCAGCGATAACGGGCGGCCGAGGCGTCTGCGGGAACGGTGATGCTCTCATTCTCTTTGGCGTCGACGAGTTTCTCAATCTTTAAAATGCGATCGAGAGATTGCCGGCATTGTTTCAAACACGGCCGCGCCGCGGCGCCGACCTGCGCGTCTTGGTACTGATCGAGATCCTCTTGGATCAAATCGACCAGACGGGCGTCGCGTTGCAACGTTGCCAGCAAGGTGATCGCGGGGTTCTGCGTCGGTGCCAGTTTGCGGATCGGTTGCGTTTTCTTGCTCGATTCGCTCGGCGGCGCTTCGGCGGTTTCTAGACGCGGTTGTCCTTCGCCGTCGAGCGCGGTCGCCATGCGTTCGGCGGCGGCTGAATCGAAGAGTGCTTTCCAGAATGCTCGCAGTGCCAATCCCAAACGCATTGCGTTTCCCGATGTTAGTGAAGTTAGCTGAAGAGGAAGTCAAAGAGAAACGCGGCGTATGGGGCCGCGTTCCCAAGCGCGCCTGTCAGTTCGTCTCCAAAGCGACAAGGCGTTGTTCGCGTTGACCGTCGTGTTAGGTTCCGATCGGTTCGGAAGTAGGCTTCGATGCTGACAAGCATTTGCCGATGTGGCGAACGGCTTGACGCAGTCGGTGTTCGTTTTCAACGAGCGACATGCGGAGGTAGCCTTCACCGGCGGCGCCAAAACCGCTGCCGGGGCTGACGGCGACGTTGCCTTCTTCGAGCAATTTCATCGCGAAGTCCATCGTGCTCATTTGGCTTCGCCACGGCTCGGGGACTTCGGCCCAAACGAACATGCCGGCTTTCGGTGGAGTGACTTTCCATCCGAGCCGTCGCAAACCGTTCACCAACACGTCGCGGCGGCTTTGGTAGATTTCCGATTGCTGCAGCACGTTTGCTTCGGTGTCACGAAGCGCGACGATCGCGGCGATTTGGATCGCTTGGAACATGCCGTAGTCGTAGTAGCCTTTGATCGTGCCGAGGCCGCGAACCATTTCGGAGTTGCCCGCACAGAAGCCGACACGCCATCCGGCCATGTTGTAGCCTTTGCTCATCGTCGTGAACTCAACACCAACATCCTTTGCTCCCGGTGCGGCCAGGAAGCTCGGCGGGACGTATCCGTCGAAGGCCACGTCGGCGTAGGCAAAGTCATGAATGACCAGCAGCCCGTACTTCTTCGCCAAACGCACGACTTCGATAAAGAAGTCTGGCTCGATCACGGCGGACGACGGGTTGTGGGGATAGTTGACGATCAGGACCTTGGGCGTCGGCGTCAGGTTCTCGCAGGTGTACGCGACGTTGCTGAGGAATTTGTCCGGGTCGGCGACGTCCAGAGCGACGACGTTGCCCGATGCCAGAATGACGCCGTACATGTGAACGGGGAAGTATGGCGACGGAATGATCGCGGTATCCCCGGGGCCCATCAGGGCCAAGCACATGTGGGAGAAACCTTCTTTACTGCCGAGGCAGGAAATGATTTCCGATTCCGGATCGAGTCGCACGCCGTATTTGCGATAGTACTTGCTCGCCACTTCACGGCGCAGGTTGGCGATCCCGTTGGATTTGCTGTAGCCGTGGTTGGTGGGGTCGGCCGACGCGTCGTGCAGTTTTTGAATGACGACAGGATCCGGCGGGTCGGACGGGTTGCCCATGCCCAGGTCGATCACGTCATCGCCGGCGCGGCGTTTCTGATACAGCGAGTTGTTGATCCGGCCAAACATGTAGGGTGGCAAACGATCGACCCGCGAGGCGAACTTCACCTCGAAAGGATGAGGCACCGGGTCGGTTGTTGGGGAACCGATTGCCGGAGCATCGATGTTCGGCATATCGGGATCGAATTGGTCGCTCATGGCAGGTTGGGTTGGGACTCGAGAGTCAAACAAAGAGGTGTTTCGGGAAAAACCGCAGCCACAATCGGCCACGGTACCGCACCGGATGTCGGGATCCGCAGTATTGTCACACGTTTGGACGGGTTCGGTGTAGGGGGGAAAGACTCTATTTTTTGTCGAGTTTTCACCACTCCTGCGATGTTTCCCAGGAATATCGCGGCACTGAGACGCCGCAATGGGGCGGGATCCGACGACCGTCTACTGGCTCAGCCGCACGAACCAGTCGATGACGGTGATCCCGCCAACGGCGACGATCGCCCATCCGATGCGGTAAGTGGTCGGGTACTCCGGCACGCGTCCGGTCCAAAGCACTTTGGCGGCGATCGCGACGATCCCCACGGCTACGAACGCTAGACAGGCTCCGCCCGCATTGGTTCGCAGGCTCGCCCACCAATCCCCACGGGTCCAGTGACTCCAGGAAGTCGTCATGCCACAGGCCGGACATCGGATGCCGAACAGCACACGCATCGAACACGGCGGCAGGCCGAGTTGTTGGTGCGTGCCGAGGCCGTGCGTGGACGGAGATAGGGTGCGTGCGACCAACAGCGGCGTGACAAGACCGATGATCACCACGAAGGCCAGCAAACGCGGCCGTAGAAAACCTCGGTTCAAGGCGGCGCCGTTGTCGGGCGACACGCCCTCGGCCGACGGTGCGTCGCAATGATCCATTGATGCCTCGCAGGGCTCCGACGGCGCGTCGCAGGAATCCATTGATGGCTCGCAGGGAATTGCTTCGGCCAGGATTGGTTCAGGTTCGGGGCTGCGAGCGGGGGTTTCCGCCTCGGGGGGCTGCGAAGGCATCATCATGTCCCACGTCGATTGCCGTACCAGCGAATTTGCATTCGGTCGCAATACTGATAGCCCTGTTGGCTCGCCCAAGGAGTCAGCCATTTGGCGGCATCGTCGAGTTGTTCGACGCTGACGCCTTGGGGCATGATCCAAACGTCCGCGGCATCGATCCGCAGGTCCGTGACGACTTCTTCGATCTCGCCAAACTCTTCAGGGGAGTCGACAACAAATTTGACCTGGACCGCCGGCGAACGCTCGATCAGTGATCGCATGGTCGCCACCGGCATGCGGCGTTCCTCGTGTCGCCGTGACCATTTCGGGTGAGCCTCCGGATCGGGCCGGCTGGCTCGCAGTTTGGGGCTCAGCGAAAGCAGGTTGCAGGGGAAATCAACGTCGACCGTGCCGGCGGTTTCGACCGTCACGTGCATTCCCGCCTCGCGCAGAGCGGCAGCCAGTTCCGGGAACCCGGCTGCGACGAGAGGTTCGCCCCCGGTCAGTACGACGTGCCGGACCGCGATTGGGGCATTGGCTGGACCGGTCGCGTGTGCGGAATCGGGGTCGTCGATCGACCCGTCCGTGGGGAGGGCCGCGGCGTCCGGTGAAATGGATGATTCGACCGCGGCGTTGACCAGAGACTCGATCGACAGGCGATCGCCCTCGGGATTCCACGACGCGTAGGGCGTGTCGCAGAACCAACATCGCAGGTTGCAGCCGCTGGTACGGATGAAGAAGCTCGGCACACCGGTCAGACGTCCCTCACCTTGAAGGCTCGTGAACGTTTCGGCGATCCGCAGTCGTCGGTTTTGCGTGGCGGGGGAGGCGGAACGGGGCGTGGGGGTCGACGGTTCGCTAACGTGGTGCGGGCCGGCGCCGTTGTCGGCACAAGCCGTGGCCCCTTTTCGCAGCGATATGTCCGGGTACAACAACGCGGGCACGGCGTGTTCTCGTTCTTTCAATCTTTCGACCCGTTTGACCATCAATCTAGTGAATTCTAACCCTTCTGAGTTCCGAGATATTCTCGAAGTCTTCGACAATCCGGCCCCGCAACGCAATTTTACGATCGAGCATCACTGCCCCGAATTTACGTCGGTATGCCCGAAGACAGGCCAGCCCGATTACGGCACGATTGTTTTCACCTACGTTCCAGACAAAATCTGTGTGGAGCTGAAGAGCCTGAAAATGTATCTCCAGCGGTTTCGTAACGAAGGGATCTTCTACGAGGCCGTCACGAATCGGATTCTCGACGACTTTGTCGCCGTCGTCCAGCCTCGACGCGTCAAAGTCGAGAGCCGTTGGACACCTCGCGGTGGGCTCAACAGCAACATCATTGTCGAGTATCCCGAAGAGTCGTCAAAATAGACGGCAGTTCCGACTGCCTGGGGTCTCGAGCGGAAGTTCCTGGCCGGAAGGTGACGGGCGGGGCCTGGTGGGAGTGGTGGGCCTGGTGCGAGTAAGGGCTCAGGGAGACGCACACTCGCAGGCTTCCGCGATCAAGTCGACCGCTCGATCGATTTGTTCGCGGCTGGTGGTCCATCCGACCGAGAAACGCAGCGTTCTTCCGATTTGCCTGTCGGTTCGTCCGATCGACCGGAGCACCCGGGTGAACTCATCCGGCGGGCTTTCTGACATCGCCCGGGCGACAACGAGTTGCCGGGCTGCCTTTTGAATGCGTCTCGCCTCACAGCCCATTTCCACGGTGACCGTGTTGGGCAACCGGTTCGCGTTTTCGGACAGCACCGTGATCTGTCCATCGAGCGTCGAACGCAGGCCAGTAACGAGGCGGTCGCAGAGTTCCTCCAGCGTAGCCTGGGCTTCGTCGACGCACCGTGCGGTCAACGACGCGGCGGCGCCGAGGCCGACAATGCCGGGGACGTTTTCGCTGCCCGCTCGCAGACCCATCTCTCGTGATTCGCCGTAGGAGATCGGGTGCAGGTCCAAACCGCGGCGTACGAACAGCGCGCCGCAGCCTTTGGGGCCGTAGAACTTGTGTGCCGACAATGCGAGCGTGTCGACTCGCAACTGATTGACATCCATCGGCAGGCGGCCGACCGCGGCGGTGGCGTCACAGTGGACACGGATCCCATGGTTGTGACACCGGTCAGCCAGTTCACGGATCGGTTGAATCGTGCCCAGGATCGGATTGGCCAATTGCAAACAGACCAATCGCGTGGTGAGTTCAAAACGCGATTCGAAGTCTTCTACCGAAACGACGCCCTGGGAGTCGCAGGGGACGAAATCGACCTTCCACCCGAGATGTTGCAGGTGTTTGGCGGCGCAGATCACCGCGTCGTCTTCGATCTCGGCGACCAACGCGTGCGGCGGTGGGACGTCTCGATTGCACGGGTAGGAGGGGACCAGTTCGTGCGGTTCGCCTCCGGCGTGGCAGAGCATCGCGGCGCCGAGGACGCCGAGGTTGTTTGCTTCCGTTCCGCCGCTGGTAAAGACGACTTCGAACGGGTCGCAGCCGAGCAGCATCGACACGCCCTCGCGGGCCGTTTCGATCGCTTCGCTGACCGCCGAGGCATGCACATGGGACTGCGAAGGCAGCATGAAGTGCGTGGACCAGAAGGACTGCATCGACTCGATGACCGAGGGAGCCACGGGAGTCGTTCGGTTGAAGTCGAGGTAGATCAGCGACACGGGCGGTTGGTGATGCGGAATCGGAATGGGCGTCCTAGAGCCCCCAGGTTAACTCCGCCGCGTCTACTTTCCATCCGGTAGGGCCTCAACGAGGCTTCTTTTTTCGGTTCTTGGCCAGTCGCTTCATCTTTTTGACTTCGTCTTCGGCAACGACCCACCCGCGGCAGTTCCGCGACCCGCACTGGCATTTAGGGTTCCAGTCAAACGCTTCCCATGCGTAGTCAAATGTCAACTGCGTGTCGGCTTCGATATTGCAGATTGCGACAACGCCGAGTGAGGTTTTCGTCAACTGGACCAGTTCACAGTTGGGGCTGCAGGAGTGGTTCATGAACGCACCGGGCGTGCTGGGTTCGAGATACCACTTGGTATCGAGATCCATCACGTACTCGCTGCCCTCGTACTCCTTCTTGCTGATCAATTGGCCGGTGACTTCCATGACCAACTCGCCCGGGAGGAACTGACGGACGGCGTAAACCCCATAGCCGCATTTGCCGGTCGCACGCACTTCGACGTCGTCATCATAGTACGAACGATAGGAGTAGTCCTTGTCGACGACGGCTTGTAATTTTTTACGGCGTTGTTTGTCCAATGTTGTCATGCAACTTATCGAAGGGAGAAGCGGCGATTGCGAAATGCATGCCTGGAGTTGGAATTGCGAGCAGTGCCTGCGATCGAAATCGGTTGGTGCGCTTCGGTGTTTCAGGCGGTCTCCTCGTGGTGAAACGTTTCGTCTCGGAAACGCTCTAACGCGAAGGGCACTCGTCGCCTGAAACGGAACGGTTGATATTCAACAGTCCGTCGCGGGGGCATCGAACGTTTGGCGAACGTCCGAATCGCCAGGCCGATTTCGACAGCGGAATTGCTAGTTTCACTCAACGTTTGCCGAGCGTCAACGCAGCAAATTACGGAATTGACGAATTGGAGACTTCGAAAACAAATCTTTACACACGACGAACTTCTCGGCATACTCCCAACCATTGCACCGCCAAACGACTGCCGCTCGGATCGGAGCGGCTTTTTTTGTCGCGGCGGTGTTTCGGTCGTCGTTCCTTTCCCTGTCAATCGAATTGATAATGAACACCCTTGCGGTCAATCAGTTGTCGACGTTTCGGTGGGATTTGGAAGAGGACGCGCAGGCGTACGCGGCACACGGTTTTGCAGGCATTGGCCTGTTTCGTCCGAAACTCGATGACTTCGGCATCGAACGCTGCATCGAACTGCTCGCGGACGTGGAATTGTCCGTCACTTCGCTCAGTTGGGCGGGTGGTTTTACCGGCAGCGATGGTCGAGGTTTCGTCGATGCGATTCGCGATGCGATGACGGCCGTGACGGATGCGGCCAATCTGCGTGCTGATACGCTCGTTGTACTTGCCGGTGGTAGGAACAATCACATTCGACGACATGCACGTCGTACGTTGTGCGAAGCTCTCGCAAAAATCTCTGTCTTTGCAGAAGAATTCGGTGTTCGGATCGCGTTGGAGCCGTTTCATCCCGGGTGCGGTCACGAATGGTCTTTCGTCAACGACCTCGAGTCGACGATGCAGATCATCGAGATGGTCGGCAGTCCCAACTTAGGGTTGGTGCTAGATACGTATCACGTCGGGATGGACGATGACGTTTTGCAGTGGTTGCCCCACGTCTGCGATCACGTTCATCTGCTGCAACTCGGTGATGGGCGTCACAGCCCTCTTGGTGAAATGAACCGGTGTCTGCTCGGCGAAGGTTGTGTGCCGATCAACGAGATCGTCCACACGCTTCTCGAACATGGCTATCAAGGTCCGATCGAAGCGGAAGTGATCGGCGAAGATGTCGAGCCGCTCGAGTACGAGATGGTGCTCGATCATACTCGGCGCTACCTCGATCAATTGATCGAGTCCAAGGTTCATTGATCGCTAGGCGACAGTAACGAACTCTCCGGCGAATCATCCTCCCAACAGCGTTCGCTTCCTCTGTCCCGTATCAACCGCGTTTATTGCGGGTCGGTTGATCCGTTCTCCGGCAGACTCTGAGTTGCGTTTTCTTGTCGTCTTTCGAACCAAACCACCAAAGCCGGCAACAGTGTCAGGTTGGCCGCCGCGGAGATTGCCAACGTCGCGGCGACGAGCAGCCCGAACGTCGCCGTCGGTACAAACGGGCTGGTCACCAAGACGGCAAAGCCGATCACCAATGCTGCGCTCGCCAGCAAGATCGGTGCTCCAAGGTCAGCGGCCGACTCAACGGCGGCGTGTGACGTTGAATAGCCGGCCACCTTTCGTCGTTGGTAGCCGCTCAAGAAATGAATCGAACCATCGATCGACAATCCGATCGAGACCGCGCCAATGGTGGCTGACCCTAAATCGAGCTGTCCGCCAAAAATTCCCATTGCCGAAAGCACAATCAGTATGGGGAGTGTGTTGACGATCAGGGCCGCGACCGTCAGTGAGAACCGATAGGTCGCACCCCAGATCAGCAAACCGACCACAACGAGAGCGACCCCCAATGCTTTCCATTGGTCGCGGATCAGGCTCGCGACTAACCGGGACATCAGCACTGAGTAACCGGTAACAATCCTGCGGTCGGCTGCCGGTTCGTTATCACCGAATTGATGATCTATTCCTGCGGACCATTCCTGCACGGTGTCTCGTACTCGGCTCATTAGGGCTGCTTTCGCTTTGCCCGACAACGACTCGTTGCTGCGCAGCATGATGCGAAGGCTACGTGTCATCTCAAGGGAATCCGAAGGCGCGTCTGCCTGCTGCTCGACTGTATCGGGAAACGTCAACAGCGCTTCGGCAAAGGTCGGTATCGCCGCACGCATGCCTGCCAGGCGTACGTCAGGTGTGACGAATGAAAGCATCGTTACTTGCCGAGCGACTTCGTCCGCGTCTGCGAGGCTGAGTACTTTGCTCAGCCGTACGTTGGATGGATCCGTGGTGGAATCATTTGCGTTTTGTTCACCGTCCACCTTTAATTCGATCTTGCGAAGTTGGTCTTCTAGTTCACGAACACGTTCAAAGTAGGTCGGTGTGATTGTCGAGGGTGCGGGCAGGACGACATCCCAAACACCTGCCCCGCCGAGCCGTTCTTCGACACGCGCGTAGCTTTGTACGATAGAGCTGTCGCGTCGAAAGTTGTCGAGGAAGCTGGAGTTGGTTTCCAATCGCATGACATAGCCGAGCGTCACCAATAGGAACACGAGGGCTGTCACGCCCAATCCGAAGTGGTGTTTGACGCTCCGCATTGCCAAACGTCTGAGCAACGGTGACGTGGTGCCGTGGTCGTCCCCATTCGTTCGTGCAAAGCACAGATGCTTTTCAGGCAAACTCATCACCATCGGCGAGAACAACGCCAATGACACCAACACGCAGCATGCTGCGGTTGCGGTCATGAAACCGAATTCAATCACCGGTCGGACTTCCGAAACCATGAGTGCGGCAAAGCCCGCCGCGTCAGTCAAACAGGTGCACGTGATGGGGATCGCGAGTGCGGCGATCGCTGCGGTGATAGTCGATCCGGTTTGATGGCATCGAACCGCCAGGTGCATGATCGCGGCCACCACGACCACGGCTACCAATGCGAGCAAGATCGCCGAAACGAGTGACAGTTCGATACCCCAGAAGACCATGATGGAACGAGTCGCGACCGTTGACCAAACGATGCACGCCGCCGCGAGGATGACCACGCGAGCGTCTCGGAGCGTTAGCAGTATGACCACGCAAAGTAGGCCGATCGTTCCGATGGCGAGTCGTCGTCCGTCGGAAAGGATTAGGTCGAATGCGTCTTCAAGTAAGACCGGTTCCCCTACCAACATTGCTCGACGGGACGGCGGCATTTCATCTGCGATGCGGCGCAGTCGGGTGACGGTTTGACTCACGTCGGTTGTGCTTGTGACTGTGCTCGCGACTGTGCTTTCGTTCTCATCGGTCGGTTGTTGCAGCATGATGACGATGGCGGCGGTCGTTTCGTCGTTGCTGTGTGTGTAACCGGCGAAGAGATCGCGGAACTGCTCGGCGATGTTATCGTCAGGTTGAAACAACGCGATCGGTTTGTCCGTCGACGATCCCGCAAACGGCAAGGAGAATTCTGGACGAAGGTATCGAAACGCGTCTACCAGTTTGGCGACCGACAAGACGCCTTCCACGCCCTCGGTGGATTCGACCTGTTCGGTCCATTGGCGGTTGCGATGGAGTCCCTCGGCGGTCATCAACCGGTCGTCGTCGTAGACCAGCATGACAACTAGGTTGCCGCCGAATGTTGACTGGAGATGTTGGTAGTCGAGCAGGGCCTCGTCATCATCGGCGAACATCGCCGCGAGTGAACGATTCATCGTCAGCCCCGATTGGTAATACACCATCGGCAGAAAACACAGACAACCGACGAGGAGGCATAACACACGCATCCGCACGAGCCTGCTGGCGAAACGTGAGGCGGATTGAGCGAGCGGAGGGACGGCGGTCTGAGATGGCGGACGCGATTCGTTAATCTTCGTTGCTGCTTCCTTGTTTCGAATCATCTGCGGTCGAGGCGGGCAGCATGCTCGCCGGCGGGAAGAACACCGACTGGACAAACAGCATGATCGCTCCGGTTACCAACAACGAGTCTGCGATGTTGAAGTTCGGCCACTTCCATTGATCCGATGCCTGCCACAAAATCCAATCCCGCACCCCGCTGCTCCACGCCTCGGGATAGTCGGGTTGCCACCACATGCCCATTCGGTCGTACAGGTTCCCAATAATGCCACCGGTGATGCACCCGAGTGCAAAAGTCAGCCAGGCCGACTCGGCAGCACCGAACCAAAACAACCATATCAGGATGGCAATTAACGCGACCACGGAAATGGCAGCAAATATGAGCCCTTTGCCCGCGCCGATTCCAAACACCGCTCCGATGTTGACGGCCGTTTCGATTCCGAAATAGCCTTCGATGACCCAATAGACATCACGTTGGCCGGGCAGGCCTCGCCAATTGAAAACAGCGGCTTTCGACCACAGGTCAACCGCAGCACCGATGATCGCCAGGCAACCAAACAGCAGGATGCGTGATGGGTGGAATGCGGGGCGGGACGTGTTTTGCGGGATTGCCGAAGAGGAGTCGGCGCTACCCTGCGTTGTAGGCGAATTCGATGACATGGAGATAACAGGATTCGTCGAGCGAGAATTGGCTGACCAGCGATCGATCGCTTCCGCCGTCGCCTAAACTTTCAGTTTGACCGAATTTACGCAAGCCCACATCGAACGGGAACGCCGCAACATCAACCACCGTCCGCGTCCCGTCAAAACAGGGCCGATCACACCTCCGAAAACGCGGAACGACAATCTTTGCGGATTGTTGACAAAATGATGCCCCCTGCGTTTTCTGAGACTTCGCGGCGTCGTAGACTGTCGCCTCTGAGGGCCGCGCCACGCCATCCTACCTTCCCCTGATATGGCGTGATGTTGCGGAAGACACCTCGATCCTTCCTCGCATACCCTTCCTCACAACCTATTGCGGTGACAATTTTGTCTTTCAACAGAACTCTCTCGGTGTTGACCGAATCGATGTCCGCTCGGATCTCGATAGCGGGCGCGTTGTTATTCGTGGGGGCGATTGTCACGCCGATTCAGGCGGAGTCGCCACGTCCGAACATCGTATGGATTATGTCGGAAGACAACTCCAAACACTATCTCAAACACTTTGACATCCATGGTGTCTCGACTCCCGCGATTGAGTCGATGGCCAAACATGGCATCACATTCGACCGCGCGTTTTCGAATGCCCCGGTTTGCTCGACCGCGCGAACGACGCTCATCACGGGTTGCTACGGTCCACGGATTGGAACGCAGTATCATCGACGCAGTCGACTCGCCCCGATGCCTGAGGGTGTTGAGATGTTTCCGGTCTACCTGCGCGATGTCGGTTACTTCACGACAAACAGCAGCAAGACCGACTACAACGCACAA
>NZ_ANOH01000059.1 GCF_000346505.1 Aporhodopirellula sallentina SM41 | reverse complement strand
AGCATCGGCACAGCGTCGTGCCTCGGTGCGACGTCGCGCGGCCTCCTCCATGGTCGAGGCCAAGATGTCTTCACGGAAAACCTCTAGTTTCACCGATGCGGTCACCGTGGTGAGTTGATGTTCGTCGGTCCACGGGTAGCGGCATACCTCGTTGAGCATTGCTTCCGAGACACCTCGTTCATCCACCGCGATCATTCCCCTGCGGATGTGGATAGGAGGAATCTCGTCGTCGGGTCCGCGGTCTTCCGGAATCTCCTGCCGGACTACGAGGGCAGTGCATGGAGAATGAGTGGCCACGTAATCGCTCACGCTGCCCAACAGTACGCGTTCGAGAGCCGAGTGTCCTTTCGCGGCAACGACAACGAGGTCGAACTTCCCTTCGGTCGCTCTTTCAACGATGCAGTGTCCAACATGGCCCATCATTTGATGCGACGTGATTTCAGCATCCAAATCACGGATCGCACGTTCTCCTGATGAGAGCGCGTGCTTGGCGACCTGTTCTTGATGTTCCACAAACTGGGGATACCAGAGTTCGCTTTGAGCGCTCATCACCACTTCAGGTGGATTGACGACGGTCAGTATTTCCACCTGCAGAGGTTGAGGTAACGGAAACGCGGCTAAGTATTTGCAGGCGTGAAGCGCGTGGATTGATCCGTCGACTGCCAATAGAACTTTCATCAATCATTCCTTCACACTGGTGGGCTACAACAAGTCATTGAACATCTGTTTTAACATATTGATGCACGCAAAGTGGCTTGCAGCCCCCTGCCGAATTGTCGCGTCTGCTGCGTGGCGAACATGCGAGCGACGACGGTTCCACCTGGGAGCCACTTCAGCCGCTTTCGAATTCACGAATCAACGACTGCTCTTCGAGTCACGATCGAGTGGTGCGTTGGTCAGTTTCGTGATGGTGCACCGTCTGACTCGTCGTCTGTCTGTGCATCGACGTTGAGTATTTCCAAATCAATGTCATCCAGTGGCGAGGCGGCAATCTCGGCTTGTGATGATTCGGTTGTCGGTGGAGTGCTGTCAACGACGAGCGATTGATCCGGCGTTTCTGCAGCGGCGATGGAAGGTGCCGGGGCCGTCGAGGTTACTGGGCCTATCGAGGATGCGGGGGCTGTCGAGGATGCGGGGAACGTTGACGGCTGTGTCGTTTGACCGGCAATCTCGTCGGGGCTGGCTTGCCGTACCTGCAGTTTTCCCGCGTTCACTCGGACTACCATCACGTGTGTTCCCGCGTCGATCGGTAGCCCGGTGCTGACGGCATCGGTCTTGTGCCCGTCTACTTTCACCTGTCCACTGGGCAACAGGTTGGACATCGCGACCCCGATCCGCCCGACCAATTCGATCAACGGGGTGCCATCGAGCGTCGTTGCGGGCGGTAACGTGGTGTCCGACTGCAGTGTGTCACGGTTGAGCATTTGACGGCCGATGCGAGTCGTCGGCCACAGCCGAATCAAGATCGCAAACACGATCGGAGTCGTGATCAAATAAACCAGCAACAGCGTCATTCCCATCGTGATGCTGTAGGTGCATCCGATGATGATCGACGTCACTCCCACCACTGCGGCGGTGAGTCCCAAGATACCTCCACTGGGAATCAGGATCTCGGCCGCGATGAGGGCGTAGAAGGCAACCAGCAAGGCGATCGCATAAAAAGCGGGCATTAATCTTCCACCGCTTCGACGACGATTCGGTTGCCGTGCACCGCGACCACCCGTACCGATTGTCCGGGGTCGATCGCCGATCCGTCACTAACCACCGCAACGACTTGATCGCCAAAGCGAGCCTTTCCGGACGGACGCAGCCGCGTCGACGCGACACCGGATTTTCCTTGAAGGTGATCGAAGTCGGCGAGCCGTTCGAGCCGGTCCATGTCCGTCGGCGGGCTTTCCATCGCGAGTCCGGTTGCCGTCGCCGCCTGAGGCAAGAACGCGCGCACGATCAGGAAACCGATCACCAATCCGCCCATTCCCCCGATCGCCATCCAAACCCCTTGGGTGAGTTCATTGACCTGATAGCTGTTCCGCGGGATCACAAACGTCTGGCTCATCAACACGACACCGAGCACTGTCAGAAAGAGTCCGCCAATCCCGAACACACCGAATCCCGGCAACACGAATATTTCGATCGCCAAACACACCAATCCCAGTCCGAACGCGAGCAGTTCCAACCACTCCGCAGTCCCGGCGAGAAATTTCGTCCAGAAGAAAAAGGCAAAACACAACATCGCGATGAACCCCGGCAGTCCCAACCCGGGGGCGCTCGCCTCGGTCGACAACATCATGAAACCGAGCAACAGCAAGCCAAACGCGAGTCCGTCATTGCGTCCGAGTCGTTCCACCCAGCGGACCAATCCCCGGTCGGACAGTTGATTCGGTACGTCGGCCAGACCGATCGTTTGAGCAGCCTTTTGCAATGAGTCGGCGGACTCATCCACGAGTCCCAATTCGATCGCCGCCTGCGCGGTGAGTCCGTCGGCGAGTTCGATGCGTTGTTCGCGTTTCCATTCCGTGGCGACGTCTTCTTCGCCCTGCAGTGCTTCTTCGGCCAGTTCGCTCGGGATCGCATACCGCACCCGTCCGGTACGTCGGTTGATGTACCGGTGAACCGGCAAACTCGGATCGAGTATCCCCCGCAGTAGCGTTTCGCTGCGTCCGGTCGCGTTTGCAATCAGTGCGATCAGCTCACGTTGACCGCGAACATCTTCGGGGTTTATCGCTTCGGCGCCGCTGCCACCGAGCGTCGCATCGGGATGCATCGCCAGCGGTCGGCATGCCAACGCCAACAACGCCGCGTCGCCACGTGCCTCGCGAGAGATGTATCCGCCCACGCTGCGAATCGACGTTCCTGGGTCTGCGATAAACGCGGCCATCGATGCGCTGCCTGTCAGGTATCCGCCCGGCGAATCGATCTCGACTAACCATGTGTTCGTCTCGCCACGTTCGATCGTCGCCGCGAGGTTGGATTGCCATCGTCGCACACGGTCTCGTCGTACCGGGCCGTTGATGCGGAGCAACGCGCCGACCGCCTCGCCTGACGCGTCAACATCCTCGTTTCGCAAACCGGCCAAACCGAGCCGGTCGGCAACCTCGTCGACCGAGTCGACTATCGCCGTCGCCGCTCTGAGTTCGCGGAGTTGATCGGCGGTGAGAATCAATGGTTGTCCCGCTTCGGACCAAATGGTTTCTTCGACGATGGCCCCTTCGCGTCGGAGTTGCCGCAGCTCTTCGCCCACCGCAAACCGCGTGTCTCCTTCGGCGAGACGCACACGTGCGACGGCCAATTCGGAATTCGCTAAACCTTTGACGATCTCGGACGCCAACAGACTGCGGCGTTTCGCAATGGACTGATAAATCAGTTGTGTCGTCTCGTCACCGGCCGGTTCTCCCTCAGTCGCATCACCGATGGATCCATCGGACGATACCAAGATTGATTCGCAGGCGAGAACCAACAGCACGTCGCTGCCTCGCACCGCGCGATCAACCCACGCGATCGAGCGGATACGGTGGAGGTCTCTTCCCGAGATAGCCCGCGCTAGTTTCAACGCGTCCTCAAGAGCGGTCGTGTTTTGAGTCCCCTCGTCACCCGGTGTGCCCGATTCGACATCCCGCGTCGGTTGGTTGGAGGGCATCCCCGAGGAGCCAAAACGCAGCACGACGCTGGCACGCCTTGCCGCGGCGTCGTCCGAGTTGGGTGCCGTTTGACGTACCGCCAGGGAGAGCCGTGTGAGCTGCGACAGGATTTGATCAACGTCACGTGTTGTGATCGGCTGCGGCACATCGATCAAATATCCCCGAGGCGTTTGTTTCGGCGCCGCGTCGTTTGCCTCCTGCGCGGGCGCATACGACGCCAAACTGAGCCACCAAAGGCTAGCAATAATGCACGCCGATCCGGCGATCCCGACGCGTCGAAACGCGGCGTCGGCCGAGCGGTGAGAAACGGGGCGGTGGCGATGCTTGTTCATGCCCGCATTATAGGCGTCTTGTCGATAGTGGGCACTGTCTCCCGTCGTCCAAAACTGCTCGTTGTCTCCTGTACGCCGTTGTTTCCACATGGAGGGGCACGAATAGGGAGATGAACGGATGCGGTGCCTCCGTGAAACGGCGTAACTTCGAGCCCAGCGTGAAATTGTGAAGACCGTGTTATTTCGGCGGTGTCTCGCCGAGGGCATCGGTAATTGCCTCACGCAACTGTTCGCCCAGTTTGGGCCCACCACCGACGTACAAACGCCGGATCACGCCCGCTCGATCGATGACTACAGTTTGCGGAATCGCATTCGCCTGATACCGCGCCGCCGCCACGCCGTCGATGTCCAATACGACATCCGGAGAGATCTTCAGTCGCTCTAGCGTCTCGCGGATAGTATCGGATGACTCCTGCAGGTTCACCGCGACCAACCGCACATCGTCGCCCTCGAAATCGGAGACGACACCTTCGATCATCGGCATTGCTTGCAGACACGGACCACACCAGGTCGCCCAAAAGTCCAACACAACGACCTGTCCTCGTTGATCGGCGAGAGAAAAGTGGCCGCCTTCGAGGAGATCCAACTCGAACTCAGGAGCCTGTTTGCCAACGAGAGACGAAGACGCACCCGCATTCGTTCCACCACCGGGATCGGGAATGATCGGCTCAGGGGCGTCCTTGAGGCTCCACAGACTGTAGGGTTGCTCCGGTTCGTTTTCGCGGATATCGATTCCGATCAACAACTCGTTGACATCGCCCAATTTGAGTTGGGTTTTCCCTAGTAGCGGATGCTTCCCCGAGAGAATGCTGTCGCGCAACCGTTCGACGTACATCGACATCCGATTGCGATTTCGAAGGATGGCACGGACCGCCAATGATTGAGCTGCCTCTTCCGGTGGCGTCTGATCTGCATCAGCGGAGTCTGCTTCGTCTTGAAGCCAAATGATCTGAGCGACGAGGGATCGATCGATCTCAATCTTTTCGAGTCGGCTCTCCACCAACAGCGTGTCTGCAGACAAACTGATCATGCGGCACCGCAACATATCGCCATTGGTGGCCATGACCAAATGAGTTGGGCGGTTTCGTTTGCGAACTCGCGGCAGCGTTAACAAACGCTCGCGTCGATCAACGTCGATCGATGGTTCATGGCCCTCATGGGTAAACTGAATCACCTTCAACTCGTTCGCCGGCAACAAAGTTCTCTCCGTGAGTTCCGATGAAAAACGCACTCCTGATTCGTCGATCGCTTCGACGGTGCACGGGATGATTTCACCGGAACGTAGGTGCATCGAAGGCGACTGGATTTGTTTGTGACTGGTGTGCGTGTTGTTTCCGAATGCCCGTTTGAGTACGTTCCAAACACCACCTTGATTGGCACGTCTGGCAGCTTGTTTTTGTTGCGCGGCTTCGCGTTCTCTGCGTGCTTGTCGCTGTTTTTCCGTTTCAGGAGGCGGAGTCGCGCGATAGACCATTCGCCCTGAAAAACTGGCGAGGAGATTCACCGGCGCTGCCGCTCGCGGAGCAAAACGAAGAGGTGTCGGTGTGTCGACGCTGTCGGTGTCGACCAGGCCGCCGGTCAAGCGACCGTCCGGAAAGTGCAATCGGCCCAGGATGAACGGAGAAGACTCACGCTCCCCGGGACTCGGTTCGAGGACCCGAAATCGAGCAATCTGGTCGGTCGCGATCTCCAATGATTCGTCGAAGGAATCGACATGCAGAGTCATCCCCGTATCCGAAACGGAATCCAATGCACCGGTCAATCGAGTCCCGTCGTGCGTGGTGACCTGCATCCCCGACGGTGATGATGGGGGTTCCTCTATGCTCACCTCTTCGCGAGTTTCGTCCTTGATTGTTTCATCTTCGGGCGATTCCTTCTCGGGCGATTCTTCTTCGGGAGTTTTATGGGGGAGCGTTTCTTGAGAGGGACCGCGAGCAAAGTGGATGCTCACGACCTCGCCGGGCCGGATGGGGTGGACATCATCTTGTGTTTTGATCTCCCACTCGTCCGTGTCGATGAATCTCAGTTCGCCTGTGTGAATACTTCCGTCCTTCATGCGAACGGTGTCCGATGCCGCGGGCGTCTTATCCAACAACTCCGAAGTAATCTCGATGACGCGGATCGACTCCAACGAGATGTTGCCCCGTAGGTTGGTCAAACGGACCGCGGGTTGAACGTCAGGGTAATCGTCGGCGGGCAATTCAAATTCACCCAACCGAGTTCCTTCCGGCGAAAGCACGACCACGTGGCCGTCGTTCTGGTTGCACTGCACGATGAGACTCAAATGGCCGTCCAAATCGGCAACCGTACCCAGGGGAATCACCTCGGCGACATCCGGGAGTTCACGCAGCAGGACAACGTCCTCTTCCCACACCTCGACGCGGTAGGCGTTGCTCTCGGAATCGTCATGGTTCTGTTGGTCGACGCCGATCGCAAAGATGAAATCAGGCTTACCCTCCCAGCTCAATTCGGCTTCGATTTGAAACAAATTCGGTAGGTCTACGTCGCGAAAAAGGGACACCTGCGATTTGTCGGTGCGAAGCTCTCTTCCCCTCGATGTCCACGAATCCGCGGCACCCGAAAGAGTCCATTGTTTGAGTGCCCCCGGGCCGGTGAAATGCATCGCTTCGCCGTCACGCCACGGCGAAAGATGGCGGACAGACGTCCGGGGAATGGTGATTTCGCCAAAGTACTCGGTTTCGATTCGCAATCGTGAGTCTTTGCTTCTTAGAAGTTTGCCATAAACACGATCGCCATCGACAAGATCAAACAAGAAATCACCCAACGCGACGGGAGTCGGTGAGGGAATCGGGAACGAGCCCGAGAGGACGGTTTGCGTTTCCAGTTCGATCGGCTGATCGAAGTGCGGGTATCGCCAAGCGATTTTCCCCCGGCCGGATTCTCTCGTCGGTGCCAACTCGCCGGGCATGAAATCGCCACCGACGATTCTCAACGTCCCAAGACCAGACACGCCTTCGGCCCTGACATCCGATCGCATGGCAAAACCGGTAACCATCGAACAAACCAAGGCAGCAAAGAGCCAACCCGGAATCGTTAGATACGTTTGAATCTTCATGTTGCCGCGTTTTCGACTCATCATGTCGGTTATCGCTCGTAGATCGGCAGGAAACGAAAATTCAACGCCATCGCGAGAAGCGCCATCGCGGAATCGACTGGTTTGCCCAACGATCCGGTGAAGCTGCCGTCGTCCTGTTGGTCGGCTTTCAATTCCCGAATCAATTGTTCATTCCATTTTTCCCACGCATCGACGTCTCCCTGAAAGAGCGCTTGGGCTTGGTAGTACTGCCCGTACCGGAGATAGCTGTTCGAGGACTGTTCAAGACGTTCCGTCAGTGCCGCGAGGGTCGCCTGGAACTGTGGTATGTCTTTGCGGCGCGAGATCGCGTACACGAGTGAACCGATCGAGATCCGAGGAATCGAATCGTCATACCCGCCAATGCCTGAATACGCGACTTGACCGGAGTCACTCGTCATCGATTTGAAGTATGCGACGCCTCGATCGATCGCTTCGTCCGGCACTTCGATTCCTGCGTTGCGTGCCGCGAGCAGTCCGACCATGACGGCTCCGCTGACGGAGGTGTCCGCGTCCGTCGCGTCCGGTCCGTATCGCCATCCGCCAAACTTATTCTTCTTCTGCGACGTGACCGCTCCCCGAACCGCGAGTTCGAGCGACTGGCCGAGTTTCATCGGGTGTGTGCCGGTTACCTGCCCACCGCTCCACAAGTCGGAGTCATCCACCGCGCCGTAGGCTTCCGCGACTGCCAACATCGCAAAGCCGTGGTTGTACATGCTGGTGTGTCCCATGTTACCGCCGAAGATTCCCGTCGATGGATCTTGGCTACGCAGCATGCTTCGCAGACCGCGACGAATATTGCCGCTGTAGATGCCAAAGTTAGGATCTTCGCCGGAAGCCAGGAACGCCATCACTGCCATCCCGGTCACGCCGGGACCGCCGTGTCCACCCTGCCACGTCCCGTCTTCGGTCTGGGTTGTGGCGAGAAATCGGAGTCCCTTTTCGTAGGTTTCTCGCACATCACGCGGCACGATCTCGCCCATCTGTGCGGTCGGAAACTGCGCCGATGCGAGGCCGGTGAAAACAACACTGCTCAGTACAACTAAGATGAGCGATGTGATTGTCCACTGCGTGTTTGCATGCCTATTCATCCAACACCCCCATTTGTTGCAGATTCGCCTTCAGCCCCCGGACTTGAGCGAACGAGCCGCGAATCGCATTGAGTTGTGTTTCATCAAAGATCTTTTCAAACTCCTCGTTCGGTAGTTCGCTCGCTTTGATCATGACCACGTACGATAGATACGCTGCGGACGCGAGGCCTATGTCGATGTTTTCTCGCAGTAGTTTCGAAAACTCATCACGCTGATCCTTGGTCATGGAAACCTGCCTGCCGAGGTTCCCGACGTACGCGGCACAAACAAGGTCCAGTCGACGATTCAGCTTTCGTTTGCTGCGTTTTTCCAGTTCTAAGGATTGCTGTTGATCCATCGTCGCCTTGGCCACTTTTTGCAACAGAGAGTTGTCTCGAAAGAGCCCTTTGCTGAGACGCTGCTGCAGCGGCATCGCGAGTTGATAGATCTCGTTGATCGCGTTTTGATTGATCTCGCCTGCCGCCTCCCGCTTTTTGAATTCGGCGATGGCGGCATCAGCATCACGGAAGAAACGGCTGATGTCCCCTTTTCCCGCGAATCGAATCTTGACCTTCTGCGTTTGCGTCAACGGAGCAACTTGATCGAGGCGGTCGATCTCCAATTTGATTCGGTCTTTGAGTACAGTGCGGGCATTCGCTTGGTTACGCAGTGTCGAGAAAATCCAACTTTCGAACTGGTTCTGCGTAATCACAAAACCTTGTGAGTGAGCCACCGCAGTCAACTGCAGCACGATGACAAATGCGATCGAGGCAACGCTCGCACGGAGGAGTCTCGTCCCGCAGTGAATTGGTTGGGGGGTGAATCGTTGTCTCACTTCAGCCACTCCTCTTTCAATGCGATGTTGGCTCCAAACCCATTGTTCCATCCGAACATAATTCTGATGTTCTGGATCGATTCGAGCATCTTTTGTTGTTTCTTTGTCAGTACCTTGTTGAGTGACGGTTTCGGGATCGGAGGCATGTATTCATTGTTATTGGTGTAGTGAAATATCCACTGCAGGTCGATTTCCTTCCACTCTTTTAGCAGTACTTTCGTTAACTCATCGTATTGCGTTTGGGTCAAGCCGATTCGGTCATCGAGCATCCCGATCGCGAGCCCGATCGCAGTTTCTCGTTCGAAACGGTCTCGCTCGGCCGCCTCCTCGATATACGATTGATACTGAGCAGGGGAAAGAATCGGTTTGAGGTAGGTGTGGGCATCACGGCGAACGCGGAGGTAAGGGTTTTCTTTGAGTTGCTCGTTGTTGGGACCTCGAAGGATCCACCCTTTGTTGGCTCGCCCTTGAGCATTCATGGGGCCATCCGCCACCAAGTCACTGCACTCCATGTAAGCCGCCTTTGCCGCGTGGACGATTTCTTTCATCTGATCAGATGATGGCGAACAGACTCGCTTAACGAACGACAATTCAGCGTTGACGAGTGGCTTTACAAATTTGGGAGGCGCGCCTTTCATTTTCAGTTTCGGTATGCCCAAGAACTCGACCGCCTCTACCTCTTCGAGTTGGGCTTCTACGACCTCGGCTAGTTGAGCTTCTGCCTGATCGGTAGCCTCATCCTGCTGAGCGTGGACGCATTGCACCGGAATTACGAACAGGGAAGCCACGATCAAGAGTTTCCAGAACTCGCGTATGAACATCACGATCCTCCGATTCGGTTGAAGTACTCGTCCAATCCGCGGCGAAACTCTTCGGGCAATACCATGCCGGCGTTTCCGGTCGTCTGCCCGACATCGCGACTTTCGCGGACTTCCTTGACGTTGCGGCCTTTGCCGACCAGTGCGAGTGCCGAGTCAACCGTGTTGCCACTGCCGCCTCCGCCCGGCGTTGAGCCACCACCTCCGCCTCCGTTGGGATTGATGCGTTTGGATCGCAAGATCAATTCAATCGCCTCCGTCTCGGCTGCGATCGCGTTGGGGCCGGTATCTGCCCTACCTAAGATTCCAGCCGCCTCATCCATCACCTGATCGACCTGCGAAAGCATACGAAGCTCTTTGTTGAAGTGCTTGGTTGCGTCGGGGAGTTCTCGGATTCGATCGATGACCTTTGCAACGCGTTCGTTGATTTCGGATTGTATTTTGGACAGACCGCTTGCGTTGCGTTCATGTTCCCCAGTTTCCAACGCGTCTTTCGCTTGTTCGGCGACGCGAGTTTCTTCCCGAAGATCGATTTCCGCTTCGAGAATTTGCAGCACTTCCAATACGATCGACGGCGGCAGGCTCTCGGGCGATCTGCCCCCGGGGCATGATCCGCTGCAGGCGGGATCGACTAGGTTTTCCGCCCACCGATCTAGTGCGTCGGACCAGTATTCCGCTTCGGCGATCGAGAGGCCTTGTTCCTCATCGATCTTCCCGGAGAGTTGTCGCAGCCCGCCGATCACATCGGAGTCCTTCATCTCATCGAGCGTGGCTTTGAAATTCATGAACCGGCGTCGTTCGAAGTAAGCGGCCAGATCGTCCATGATGTACGAGACCGTTGTCACACTGGTCTCTTCCGTTTTCTTGAGCTTGTCGAGTTCTTCACGGACATCATCATCAACCTCGTTTTTGGTGATCCCAAACGCGGGTTGCAGCTGATCGGTAAGGCGTCCGGCAACCACGTTCTGTTGTCGCGACGCTGCCTTCAAACGTTTCGCCAACGTGCTGCCTTCGAGGTTTGCGAGCACCGCGTTGAGCTCATCGGCGAGGCGGTCAAACTCGGCGAGTAAGTCTTCCTGTTCCTCGACGGCTTGTTGCATGCTGTCTTCTTGATTGGCGGGCGGTTCATTCTTCTGACCGGGTTGAGCTTTGCCGATCACGGTCGTCACGGGAAGACGCAATGCCGGGCTGCTGGGCTTCTTGGGTGATCCAGGTGTGGCGGGTTCCTCGTCGGGAGAATTGGCGGATGACTCCATGTCAGCCAGCGTTGGGGCACTTCGCAGTTTTGGTTTTTTGCCTTGGTACGGTTCGCGTCCTGCACCGCTTCCGCTGGCACGCGACTGGCCCGCTTTGGGGCCGCCTTTCGCTCCCGCGTCAGGATTGTTTTCGGTTCGTGCCAGACGGTTAGGTTGCTCGGCCGCGTTGTCGAGCAGGTCGGCGACCGATGGCATTCGGTTTTCCGAGAGGTCCCGTAAGACCTGCAACATTTCCGCCCATCGCTCGAGATGCCCGACGCCGATTTCCGGATTCCGCGATGCCGCTTTGACCAGGTCATCGCCAATTTTTCCGAGCCGGTCGAGTCGGCGACCGTTGGATTGTTCTGCGGATGCCTGACGTTCGATCGCCCGTCGGTTTTCTGCATCGTCGAGTTCGGTTGCGGGCAGATCACGCAGCTCTTTATTGCGTTCGTAGAGTTGACGTTCTCGGTCACGAACGTCGAGAGCCTGGCGATGCCATTTGCTCAACTGCTCGGTCATCCAGATCGCGTGCTGGTCGGGCGTTAACACGTAGAGCACATGGGGTGGCGAATAGATGCGATTTCGACCCGGCAGGTAATCCTCTGCCCACACGAACAGCTCAATCGGTTGAGGTTCAATTCCGAGATGAGTTGCGCAGAACGTCCCAATGGCATCCACATCGGTGGCGGTATGATCGCCGGCCGCGAGTGGACGTTCTCCCTTGGCGGGTTCTTCGACGTATCCCATGTCGAGGCCACGCCACATCAGCCCGATCTCGCGAATTCCAAAATCGTCGCTGGCACGAGCGGTGAATTTCAACGTCTCGCTATCGAGCACCACGGCTTGGCGCGGTAACCCGTCACAGATCAACGTGGGGGCTTCGTCATCGACCGCGTTGATGTTCAGTGCGAACGGTTCGCGAGGTGTTAATCCGAACTGATCCTTCCATTCGAACTGCAACGACGAAACCTCATCCACCGGCACCGTTCTGCTCGCAAGCGTGGCGCCAATGACCTGTCCTGATTCAGAGTTCACGCGGCCTTCCGTTAGATCGCGATTGACCGTGGCGGTGAAAACGGCTTTGCTGCCTCGAACCATCGTCACACTGCCACCGCGGGAATCGACTCGACGCATTTCCTCATGGCCGAGGTAATCGGGCAGGCGAACATCCGCGACGAGAGACGACAACTCCGGACGCAATGTCGGTTTGATTGAAAGGTTTTGGGTGACGTCGCCGACGCGAAGCACCGTGTTTTGATCGCTGATCTGCGGCGGCACGGTGAAATGATATCGACCCTCGATCAGCTTTGCCGTGGTGGGCGATTGGTCACCGATCTGAAGCGTCGCAGTGGGCGGTTGCCAACGTGACGCGTCTGCTAACGCAACCGGCAACACGGACGCTTCACCATGCGGCAAAACAATCTCTTCCGGCAATGGCTTGATCCGGGTGAAGGTGTAACGCGGAGTGTTCGTCCACGGTGTCAACAACCTGGTCCACGCGTTGCGAGTCGCCGATGGATAGAGTGCGGCGAGAACCAGGACCGCGGCGCCGACCAACCCGGCAATCGCACCACAGGATCGGTGGTAGGAAGTCGGCGTGTATTGGTTCAAATCCCGGTCGGCGGCGTCTTCGGCGACCTGTCGCATGGCCGCTTGGCACAACTCCGGTGACCGTGCTTGTTCGCTGTCGCTACGGGTCAGTTCGAGCACGCCGAGTAATCGATCACCCACTGCCGGCAATTGTTTGCTGAGCAACCGGGCGAGCGGTTCGAGGTTTTGATATCGCCAAACCCAACGATACAAACTCCATGGAATGATTGCCGCAGTTGCCAACGCAACCATCAACAGCAATCCACGAAACAGTCGCGGCGTGTCGGCCAAGCGATCCCAACCGTAGACCACTAAGAAAGCCAGGCCGACCACAATCGCGGTAAACGCAATCGCCTCGACCATTTTGATCCGCCACACGCGCCGACGGTAGGAAAGCAGCTGTTGCTGCAATCCTTCGGGAACACTCAGCGGAGAGGACTCGTGGATGGTGTTCATATCAACCCAACTCCTTTTCGTGCGATCCAAAAGACAGCTAAAAATGCGATAAACGCACCGACAACCAACGGATGGCTCCACAAAGCCAAGCGTCGTACCGACGGCGGCGGATCCGGCAATGCCGACAACCAGTGCATGACGTCATCCATGCGATCGATGGTCAGAACCTGCCCACGCGTGACCCGGGCGATTTCTTCGAGAACTTCCGGACGGGCCGGTTTGCCGATTTGTTCGAGACTCGCCCCCTGAACGAACACGGTCGCATCCAATGTGTCACCGGTCTGTTTGCAGAAAAGGGTCAGTTGATGAGTTCCCGGTTCACGCGGCGTGACTCGACCGGAGAACGCTCCCCATTGTTCGCCACCCGACTCCATTCGAATCGTTTCGACATGGTTGCTCGGCGACACCAATCTCAACGTCACGTCACCTTTGCTCAGCGGTTCGCCGCTCGGTTCCATTACGTTCGCGTTGATGGTCATCGTCTGACGCACCTGCGGACGTTCGGGGGAATAGTACAGTCGCATCGTTTCACCGCTAGCCATGTTCCGGCGATACGCCATCCATCGCACGACCTGACCCCAGAACCGATAATGGTACAGGTCTTCGACGCCCTTCCGCCAACGCCAGGCTCCGTCGGTTCCCATGAACAGAACTTTGCCGGCACCGAAGGTTCGCGTCACTAGCAACGGCAAACGCCCGTAGCGGTTGCTCATCTCTTGATGCACACACAACGTTTCGGTGCCCGGTTTGGCGCGCAGCACCGGGGCATACCATTGAAACCCCGGAAGGTTCTCCCACACCTCAATATTCTCGTCGGCGGTGTCAGACAACTTGGTCAGCAGACTGCGGCGGCCGAGTTCGGTCAACTCAAAATGCTGTGGCGTTCGCGATCCCCATCCTCGCGGTTGGGCCGCGTCAAACTCGACAGGCACGAGGTCACCGAGTTCCGTGTCTAACAAACTGGATTGTCGCCCCTGCCATCCCGGCATGAACACCAGCCCGCTGGCTTGTTCGCGGACCAAACCACGCAACCATTCGCACTGTTGCGGCGTCAGTTGTTCGTCGTCGATCCCGACATCGCCGAGGAAGACAACGTCGTATCGAGCAAGCTCTTCTTTCGTCGCCGGGAACTCGGTGATGTAGTCGGCGTTTCCGCCACCGCGTTTATCGAGTCCGGGATGAAACAGCAAACACGACACCTCCACGCCAGGGTCCCGCGATAATGCGTTGCGAAGATATCGGTATTCCCATCGTGGGAGTGACTCGATCACCAACACGCGGAGTTTCTCTTCGCGGATCGATATCGGTGCCGCCAATTCATTGTTGTCGTCGCGAACCTCACTCGGATGAGTTGACACGGTCAGTGAAAGCGACGTATCGCCGAGAACGGTCGGTTCGAACCGGATGGAATCGTTGGTCCGCCCCATCGCGGCGACGCGAACTTCCTTGGATGTTTCCTCACCGCTTTCTTCTCGCATCGTCACCGTGGCGAGGTAATCACGAGGCAGTGAGCTTTCGATCGAGAATCCAATCCGCACCTGTTTGTCGACCACCGCGAACGTCGGCACGTCAAAACTCAGCAGCTCCACGTCAGGAAGCTTCGTATCACTGCCGACCGGGAACACAAAAACGGGGACGCCGAGAGACCGCAGCCTTGCAGCAGCCTGTGACGGGGCGCCGCCCTGGTTCCAATCGCCGTCCGATGCCAACACCACCCCGAGAAGGTTTTCGTGTTTCGTCGACGCATCCACCAGCGGACTCGCCAAATCCGTGCCGGTTTCGTTGGTTTCCTTTGCGGCCGGCGCCGCGGGGGATCTGCCCACGTTGGTGTTGGAGATCGGCTGAACGGTGATGTTCGTTTGGTCTTTGCGTTTGGTCTCGGCGAATGATTCGATCACAACGTCAGCCCGGTCATTGAGAGACGACCACGCCTCCGGCCGGGTGAGTGGCATGACCGCTTCGCTGCGAGTGTTCGCGGCGGAGGCGACGTCACGGGTTTCCATGCTCGCCGAGTCGTCCCATAGAACCGCCACAACGGGTTTCTCGTCCGGACGATACTCTTCCACCCATTCCGGCCCGCCCAACAGCATCGCCGCTAGCGACACCATCGCAAACCGAAGTCCCTCCAACGCCACCGTCGACCGACGCCATTTGGTTCGGCGACAGGCAATCAATCCGACAATCGCGGTTGTGATCACCGCGGCCAACGCGATCGCGATTGTCCAGGGAGTCCATGCGAACGTGAGCGTGTTGGTTTCAATCATGCCGACACACCTCCTGGTATTCGCGAAAGCCCTTCGACTCGTTGTTTCGGCAAACAGAGTAACGCTTCGCCGATCATCGCAACCAACATCGTGATCAAGAACGCACGCCAAACTTCTTCGACAAGAGACGAGCCGCCGCCGGCCTGACGGTCGACACGTACAAACGGCAAACCTTGGAACAACGCGTTGACTTGTTCATCGCCGAGTGTCGCGGCAATGTCTTCGTCCGCCTCACGATTGACCGCGATTAATCTTTCATCGGTGAGATCGGAGTCCCCGTTTTGTGAAAAGACCCCCGCGACGAACGCGTTTTCGCTCGACAGTGCCGACCGCTTGACCGCCAACCGTTTCCAGCGTGACGCGGTTTCGGGTTTCACCGTCCCCGCGTCGATATTAGTCGTGTTGTTGAGTGCTTTGGCTCCTGAGGCGAGTGCCCGCTGGATCATCACGTATAGCACCACGCCATCGGCCGCGAGTGACGAGTCTGACTCAAGTGGCGTCGTGCCACAAAAGTACACGCCGCCTCGAGGTGTGGTGGCTCGCGAGAGCAGTGTCTCTCCTTCGTCGAGCGTCGCGAGCGACGTGACATCGCCCTCGACTCCGACGACCCGATCCACTCTCAGTTGACCAACCGGCAAGGAAGCCCCCGCCAACGTGTCGGCCAGCAGATCGGTGTCGTCTCGCCATGATCGAATTTGGTTTTCATCTTCCAATTCACGCCAACGTTTCCAACGCGTTCCAAAGATCTCGTTGTCAAAGTCGCGGTCAGTTGTCGAGCCCGGCGGAAGAAAGATGACACGGCCGCCACGTTGCACAAACACATTGATTATCTCCGCGGCACCGGTCTTTTCCACGGTCTGCGTTGGCCCCGGATGCGTTTGTGCTGGAAGTGTTTGCTTTGGAAGCGGCGCGTGCCATATCAGCAGCGAGATGTCCTCCCAAGAAATCCCATCGACATCTCGCGGGCCGATCACCTCCGCTTCGCACTGGATGTGTTCGTCCGAAGGGATCTCTGCAGCGAGTTTCAGCACCCGTCCCACTTGTGCGTCGTCCGTGACAATCACCGTTCGGCGGACGGCGGGCGTGTCGAACGTGAAATAGAAATCGTTGTCAGCTGGATTCAAATCCGCCGGTATCGAAACGTGTCCGTGTCCCTTTTCGGTGTGATCCGGAAGAGACACGCGGTAGGAATTCAGTTTGCCGATCCCGCCGCTCATTTCGACTTCGACAACCGATGTCGCGTCACCAATTTCGAGGGTTAGCGGCACGGTGTTCGGTTTGCTGTTTGGATCTCCTGTAACAGTGTCGGACGCGTGACTCTCATCTCGAACAACGACGGACAAAACGACTGCTGTGCCCTCGTCGTCATTGGTCAACGCTGACTCGCTGATTCGCACCGATCGGTTCAGTTGCGACGACCCGGGGGCTGACTCGGACGATGCGAACGCTAGCAAGCGAAACCGAATCCGCCTTCCGAAATCGACAAACGCGTCTCGCAGCGTGGCCCATCGACCGTCGTCGGATCGCCAATCATGAATTCGCAGATCCGAACAAACCCACACATCCACCTGCCCCAGTTGATTCGCGTTGATGTGATCGAGTGCCGCCATCAACAGGGCGGGGACATCCGCCGACGCATCGGATGGACCGGCTTCCGGTAGATCCAACAGATCTTTTGGCGATGCTAGTTCACGAGGCGAGTTTGAATTGCTTTCGATCAGGATCAAACGCTCCGTTCCGATCGTTTCCAACGCGTCCACAATCTGCCCGATGCCCGTTTCTAATTTGCTCTGCGAAGTCCCGTCGGTACTCGCCTGCATCGATGGCGAACGGTCTAGTAAGACGATCGTGTTTGCCGAATCGCCTCCCGACACCGCACTCGCGATCGACCCGCCCAACATGCCGCTGGCGATCGGTCGTCCGATCGCGAAAATCAACATCGCGATCACGAGTGTTCGCAAAGCCAAGATCAACCATTGTCGAATCTTCGCGTAACCACGATTCATTCGATTGGCCGTCAACAGAAACATCATTGCCGCCCACTGGGTCGACTGATAGCGACGTTGGTTGATCAGATGAATGACAATCGGAATCAATGCCAGCGGCAGAGCTACCAACATCCATGGTTGCAGAAAACTCATCGCACACCTCTCGCCGTGGCACGTCTAGTCAGGAACCGTGTAAGAACGTCCTGATAGGATTCGTCCATGCGGACGCGGTGGTAGTCGACTCCTGTTTGCGTGACGATTTCACTGAATCGATCGAGGTATTCACGAAGGGCGGATTGATAGCGATCCGCAATCTCGTTCGGCTCGGCAAAGATCGCCGTGCCACCCTCCATGTCTAAAAAGCGGGTCGGACGCGCGAACGAAAAATCCAGCTCTTGAGGATCGAGCAGGTGAAACAGCGACAGGTCGTGTTTGCGGAAACGGATGTGTTCGAAACAACTGCGGAGCTGATCTGGATCGACAAAGAAGTCGGACATCACGATGATCATCGCGCCCTGCCGAGTCGTCTCGGCGAGTTCGTGCAGCACATCGACCAACTGGGTTTGCCCCTCACCTTTGATTTGTTCCAAGGTGTCAAAGATCGATCGCAGGTGTGAGGGATTGCGAAGAGCCGGCAGGTGTTTGACGATCCCATCGGCCACGCATGACAAACCTACCGCGTCGCCTTGACCGACCGCTATGTATCCGATCGCTGCGGCGATGCGACGGGCGTACTGCAGTTTGGTGACGTTTTTCTTTGTCAATACGTCCGACGGCTTCTCGGGAACGGTTCCAAATTCCATCGAACCGCTCGTGTCGACAACGAGACAGCAACGCAGGTTCGTGTCGGCTTCAAACTCTTTGACGTAGTACCGGTCGCTGCGTCCGTGGGCGCGCCAATCGAGTCGTCGCAGATCGTCGCCGGGTACGTATTTGCGGTACTGAGCGAACTCGACGCTCGACCCACGCGTCGGGCTAGTGTGTCGTCCCGAAACCGTTCCACGCATCGGCCGCCTGGCCATCAGTGGCATCCCCGCGAGCGACGCCAGGACACTGGGGTCGATGAAGTCACGTGCTTTTTGTGGCGTCCACATGCTATTGAGTTTCGTCCAACAAGCGGCCGATGATATCGCTCGCCGACAAACCTTCGGCTTGCGCGGCAAAGGTTGTGATGATTCGGTGAGTCAGCACCGGCAACGCGACCGAACGCACGTCTTCACTGCGGACCATATACGAACCATCGAGTGCGGCACGCGCTTTCGCACCGAGAATCAAATCCTGGACCGCGCGAGGTCCGGCGCCCCATGACACCAACGGCAGTAACCAGTCCGGCGCGGTTCCTCCCGCCGGGCGTGTTTTGCGGACGAGCTGCGCGGCCTCAACATAGATGTGCTCGGGAACCGGAATGCGCCGCACGAGGTCCTGGTGAGCGATGATTTCTTCGCCCGTCATGAGATGTTCGAGCGACGGCAAACGGCTGCCGGTCGTCGTTCGAGCGATCGCGATCTCTTCCTCCTCGGACGGATAGTCCAACTCAATCAACGCCATGAATCGGTCGAGCTGCGCCTCCGGGAGCGGATAGGTGCCTTCCTGCTCGACGGGGTTCTGCGTTGCCAGGACCATGAACGGCGGAGGTAAATCGAACCCTTTGCCGACAACCGTGATGCGTTGTTCCTGCATCGCCTCGAGCATCGCCGCCTGTGTCTTTGGCGGGGCCCGGTTGATCTCGTCGGCTAAGATGATGTTGGCGAAAACGGGACCGTGTGCGAACTCGAACTCGCGCCGCCCTTCCCCGTTGTCCTGCAGGATGTCAGTTCCCGTAATGTCCATCGGCATCAGATCGGGGGTGAACTGAATGCGGCTGAACTTCAGCGACATGGTCTCGGCGAGTTTGCTGACCAACAACGTCTTCGCCAAACCTGGCACACCCATCAACAAAGCGTGTCGTCGCGCGAACAAACACACCAACAAGAGGTCGATCGTGTCCCGCTGGCCGACGATGACCCGGCCTAGCTCCTCACGCAATCGATCGTGGGCTTTCCCGAGTCGGTCAACCGCCGCGACATCATCGTCGCTCAACGCGGATTCAGGACCGAGTGAATTGGACGGCATTACCGACTGCGACATGTTGAAGGTCCTGAGGGGCTGATCGATGTTGAGATCGCGATTCCCGGCGGGCGAGTTCGCGGCCACCAATCATAGCGGGCTGGAAGAGGCGGGGGCAAATAATCCGTTGGGGCGAGCCGACTCCTGATCAGCAAACGGGCAATACCGTCGGTATTGATCCGTTCAGTTGCGGGAGCGAATCGGTGTTCCTATCAAGACTCGGTTCGTGGCTCTAGGCGTCGTTGATGATTCATGTGGGCGCATGAAATGAATCTTTTTGAGAATCGACCAGCGATCCGGACATTCCGCAGCGAACACCCAAAGACGCTCGATCGCTACGTCCATCCACCGAAAGCCGCTCGTTATTCTTTGAGATCGGATCTTCTACAACGGAGCGTAACGCAGCACAAAGTAGCTACCGTCCTCGTTTTCACCTTCGCCTGCGACCGTCCAAGACTGCGAATGATAAAAGGAGAGAGCGGACGTGTTCATGGTGCTGCACTTCAACGTCCAAGGCCGAGGCAACCAATCGACCAATGAACCGAGCAGCAATTTGCCGACGCCTCGCCGTCGCATGGGTTCGGCCACGTAGAGGTGATGCACGAAACAGTCCGGTTGCCAAACCGACACGAATCCGACATTTCCCAATTTCGAGTCCTCCGCCACAAAAACGCGTTCACCTTCGGTGACCTTTTCGAAGTCAAGTAGTTCTGGTCTCAGGCTCGAGATCCACGCGGCATTCTGCAACGCGTCCATGTAGATTGAGGCAATCGACGGTGTGTCGGAATCGATGGCCGGACGTACCCTGATCATCGAATTTTGCTCACCGCGAGCCGTGTAACACAAAGAAACCTAATGAGTACTTTCACTGAATACTCCTTGCCGGCTCATTGCCTTGAGCTCATTGCATTGAGATGGCCGAATTTGAGATCGAAGAAGGCTCCCACCGATAAAAGAACGGCAACGCGATCATTGCACCGATCCAAGCCAAGGCAAGGTCTTTTTGTGCGTCCCAAATATCGCCTTGTTGACCGTTGTAGGATTCCGCCATCGCGGGTGAAAACGTCATCGCGATTTGCCACTCGATCACTTCATATGCGGCACCGATTGCCAGCACACAAACGACCGCTAAGCAGGCTCCCGCCAGTGGCGTTGCACGACAGAACACCTGCAGAAACTCCGAGAGCGGAGGCACGCCAAGACAACCAGATGCAAAATGAACCAACCGGTCGTAGTGGTTTCGCCTCCAATCAAAAAGATCCGACAGCGTGTGTCCGGTCAAGAATTGCATCGCCTCATCGTAAGGGACATATGAGTAGATCCACCGGGCACCGATCAGATGCAACCATAAGAACGCGATGCAGCATCCCAGCGACAGGCTCGATGGATGAAAACGCACCACCGCAATCACCAGCATCGCGACGCCAGCGACGGTTGGGACATGCTGCAGCACCAACTCGTTCGGGTAGTCCGCACCGATGAAAGAAAGCGGAATGGCGATTCCTGTCGCAATGATCGCTAACAATCGCATTGACATCATGTGAACGATCGGTGGAGGGTCACGATTGTTGCACCGACTTTTGACGCCGCCACAACACGATGCCTTCCACGACCATCCAGAACTGCAAACACAACACCGCGAGTGCGAATCCGAATAGCACCCAATCTCGGGCCGGCCACCAGTTGTTCACGAGGTCGAACGTCATCGCCCACGCAGGCATCAACAGCATCATGAACATCGGGATCGCCAAGACCGCGATCGGCCGACTTCGGCGTGCGAGATAAAACACCGACACCATCAACGCGAGTCCCGCGAGCAGTTGGTTGGTCGCTCCAAACAGCGGCCACAAAATCAAGCCGCCTTTGCCTGGAGCATCGCCAGCGAAAATTGCGATCAGCAACGCAACCGCGATCGCAAACCCCGTTGCAACAAACTTGTTCGCGCCGAACGAAAACCCTGCCGAACTCGACAGTTCGCTCAGAACGTATCGCTGCAAACGCGTCGCGGTATCGAGCGTCGTTGCGGCAAAACAGGCAACCATGACCGCCATGATCGCCACCCCCATCTTCAGCGGGATTCCGATCGAAGACATGAAGTTCGCTCCGCCGTCAATGAACGCGGCGAGCTTTTTGTCGAGTCCCTGTTTTCTCCAACCGCCATCTTGTGGAGCCGCGGATTGCGCCCCGTCCGCTTCCTCGGAAGGCGAGGGTAGGCCCGTTCGATAATACGAACGCCATGCGGGAGAACCATTCGTTGCGCTGGAGGTGTCGCTCGGTGTGGTGCGGGTGATCACCGTCTGGCCGTCGGTGACGGTTCTTTCGAGACGCCCCATCCCGACTCCCGCGCAGCAAGCCAAGATAACCAGCACCGCCAACATGCCTTCTCCGAGCATCGATCCGTAGCCAACGAGTTGGGCGTCCGAGGCGACCTTTAACTGTTTGCTCGTTGTGCCGCTGCTGACCATGCAGTGGAAACCGCTGCAGGCACCACAGGCGATTGTGATGAAGAGGAACGGAAAGATCGGTGGCGCGTCGGCGGGAATTTCAGTTGCGATCGCCGGAGCGGCCGACATCAAATCGGCTTCACCTCCGATTGAGGCCACTCCCAAACCGACCACCAACAAAACCAACGCGACCACCAATTGTAGACTGTTGATGAAGTCACGGGGTTGCAACAACAACCAAACCGGTAACACCGACGCTACAAACGCATACGCGAGGAGCAACCCGGTCCACACAACCACCGGCGTTGCGTAAACGGCATCGGCCGGCAACACGTCGGCGATGTCCAGTGGCAGGCGATACGCACCGAGGTAAACCGTCAAATACAAAATTCCCAGCCCGATCAGGCAAGGCACGACGAGAGCGTTACCGCGGCGAATGACGAACCATCCGATCACCACCGCAACCGGCATCGCCGTCCAGACGCTCAGCACCGATTCGGGATACAGTTTGAAGATGTTCGCGATGACGAGACCAAAGACAGCCAAGACGATCGAAAGCGCCATGGCCAACACGATCAAAAACAACAGTTTCGCCCGTTTCGAAATCAAATGTCCGGCGGCTTGACCGACCGATTCCCCACGGTTGCGGATCGAAATCACCAGGGCGGCCAGATCATGCACGCCACCGACAAGGATCGAACCAAAAATCACCCATAAGAGCGCCGGCAGCCAACCCCAAAAAACGGCCAACGCCGGGCCCACGATCGGTCCCGTTCCGGCGATGCTGGTGAAATGGTGCCCGAGCACGACGCTGCGGTCGGTGGGAACGAAATCAATGTCGTCGCGTTGGACCACGCTCGGCATCGGTTCGTCATCCCGGAGTGCAAACAGTTTTTTCGCTAAATAGCGGCCGTAGGTGTGGTACGCGATGACAAAACCGATCATCGACGCGATCGCAACAAACAGGGTGCTCATTCAAACTTCTTTCGGTATTCAGACGCCGGTGTGGCTCGCTAAGGGCTCCGGATTTGCCTCTCGGAATCGCCAAATCCTATTCTGCCACCCGTTCGCGCGATAGACCGATGCCGCATTTGAGGCGGTGAAATGGCGTCAAAACCGAAATCCGACCCTCACGTTCGGATCCGAACACTCGGGTTGAGTATGACGCTCGGCAACCCGGTCGCGGATGCGAGCCTGAATGTTGCTCTATGTACTTCTTGCGACATCCGTGAGTGGGATCTGAAGACGGCATGAAGACTTTGCGTGCTCCCCCACACCGCCACATAGCGGCGTGGAATACAACGGTCGTCGCAGTGGCATTTCCGCACAGGGGACGCCATCAATGGATCGGATCGTGCTATTGTTGGGCTTCAGTGGCGTTTCGGTGTCCACAGGTGATTCGCACACTGTGCGCGGATCATCTTCACTGCTGACATCGAATCGGCCGATTGTTACGTTGCACATACATCACGTTTAACGCATCTATCGGACTCCCGATGGGATTGCGGCGTGAATGTTTCGCGACAGCCCCACACTCGTTTGGACGTAATCGTCAAAAAAAGATGACCATCGACAAAACGCTTCTCGAAGACTTACAAAAACGGCGAGCCGAACGATCCCTCGGCGGTGGCGAAGAACGCATTAAGAAGGTTCACGCCAAAGGTGCCATGACGGCACGCGAACGGTTCGCGCAACTGTTCGAAGAAGGCACCTTCCAAGAATGGGGCATGCACGTCGAACACGCGTGCCACGATTTCGGGATGGAGAAGAAGGTCCTGCCGGGCGACGGCGTCGTCACCGGTGTCGGCCAAGTCAACGGGCGCTCGGTCGCCGGTTTTGCACAAGACTTCACCATCGGCGGCGGAGCACTCGGCCAACGGCATGCCAAGAAAATCTGCGACGTGATGGACTATGCCGCTGACTGCGGTCTTCCCTTTGTCGCCATCAATGATTCCGGCGGTGCTCGTATTCAAGAGGGCGTTGACGCCCTTTCAGGTTACGGGCAGGTCTTTTATCGCAACGTCGCGCTCTCGGGCTTGGTCCCGCAGATCGCGGTGATCGCGGGCAGTTGTGCCGGCGGGGCGGCCTACTCACCGGCCTTGATGGATTTCCTCATCATGACCCGTGACAACGCGAGCATGTTTATTTGTGGGCCGCAGGTCATCAAAGCCGCCACCGGCGTCGAAACGACGATGGAGGAGATCGGCAGCGCTGCGGCCAACGCGGGAATTAGCGGTAACGTTCACTTCGTTGCCGAAAACGATGCCCACGCGATCGAGTTGGTGCACGAACTACTGTCATACCTGCCGGCTAATAACCTCGACAATCCTCCCCACATGCCGGCCGAGAATATTAATCTCGAACCCGATCCGGTCATGGATACCCTCGTTCCTGAGGATCCTAAAGGGATGATGGACATGATGCCCGTTATTCAGCGAATCGTCGATGACGGAAAGTTCCTCGAAGTCCACCAACAATTCGCAACCAACCTGATCGTCGGCTTCGCCCGTGTGGACGGGATCGTCGTTGGTGTGATCGCGAACCAACCGAAAGTCAAAGCCGGTACGCTCGACATTGATGCGTCGGACAAAGGGGCTCGGTTCATTCGATTCTGCAACGCGTTCAACATCCCGCTGCTGACTCTCGTCGACGTGCCTGGTTTCTTGCCTGGCGTTCAACAAGAACAGGGCGGCATCATCCGGCACGGTGCCAAGATGCTCTTTGCATACTGTGCGGCGACGGTGCCCAAGATCACCGTGATCGTTCGCAAAGCGTATGGCGGTTCTTATCTCGCGATGTGCAGCCGAGACATGGGAGCCGACGTCGTGTTCGCGTGGCCAACCGCAGAGATTGCCGTGATGGGAGCCGACGGTGCGGCCAACGTTTTGTACCGCCGAGAAATCGAAGCGGCCGAAGACAAAGCGGCCAAACGAGCGGAGCTGGTCAAAGAGTATCACGATCAGTTTGCGTCACCATACATGGCCGCGTCGCGCGGTATGATCACCGACGTGATTGAACCGTCCACCACACGTTCGAACGTTTCACTCGCCCTTCGCAGCACATTGATGAAGAGCGAAACACGTCCGCCGAAGAAGCACGGTTTGATTCCGCTATAAAAGGCCAACCTCGACCCATCACGACAACACCGTCAGACGCTCGAAAGCAGAAGCATGAAAAAACTGAAAATCACCGTCGAAGGCAAGGCGTACGAAGTTACCGTCGAACGGATGGATGACTCCGATGGCTCGCCCGCATCCGCCCCGCTCGCCGCACCGGCACCGGCTCAACAAGCCGCCCCGGTCAAACGCGCCGACAGCAGCCCACGACCGCCGATCAAGGCGGGATCGATCACGAGTCCGATGGCCGGCGTCGTGCTTTCGGTGCAAGTTGCCGACGGCGATGAAGTCGAACAGGAGCAACTGCTGCTCGTGCTCGAAGCGATGAAGATGGAAAACCAAATCATCGCCCCGGCTCCCTCCAAGGTGGCCAAGGTTCATGTCAAAGCGGGTGAATCCGTCGCCGAAGGTCAAGTCTTGGTGGAACTCGAATGAGCACAGCGATCCTCTTAGCGGAGGCGACCGAGTCACGGTTCGCCCCACTGTTCGAAGAGACCGGTATCGCGTTGGCGGTCATGGGCATGGTCGTGGTCTTCCTCGCCCTGATTGTTCTGATCACGATCATCAGTCTGTTTCCGGTGGCCATGGCGGTGATCGAAAAGATTCTGCCTGAGTCGAGCCATCACGCGGCCGCGCCAAAGAAGACGCCGAAACCCGCCGCACCTGTCGCCGACGATGGTGCCATCCCCGGACACATTTTGGCAATCATTGCTGCCGCCGTCGCGGAAGCAGAACCCGGACCGGTTCGGATCGTTCGGACCCGCCAATTGACCACCTCGGAACTCGCGTGGACGCTCGAAGGCCGTATTCGGCATCACGCTTCCCACCGTCTGCAAACACGCAACCGCTAGTCGGTTGTGAAGAGAACTTCGATGAACACCGATATTTTGTTTTCCAAAGCCAGCGAACTACTCGAGACGACCGCCTTTGGCAGTCTCGAACTCGGCAACGTCATCATGATCGTGGTCGGGTTGATCTTTATCTTTCTCGCGATCACGAAGGACTACGAGCCGTTACTGCTCGTCCCGATCGGGTTTGGGATCGTCGTCGGCAATATCCCCGCCGTGCCCGGCATGCCGCTGAGCGTTTATGACGACGGGAGCGTGATGCAGTATCTGTATTTCGGTGTCGCCAAAGGGGTGTATCCGCCGCTGATCTTTCTAGGTATCGGCGCGATGACGGACTTCTCCACGATGCTGTCCAACCCGAAGTTGATCCTGCTCGGTGCGGCCGCACAAATTGGTGTGTTCCTTACTTTTCTCGGTGCCCTCGTGCTCGGGTTCAATCCGAACGAAGCCGGTGCGATCGGTATCATTGGTGGTGCGGATGGACCAACGGCTATTTTCCTGTCGTCCAAACTCGCTCCCGATTTGCTCGGTGCGATCGCGATCGCGGCTTATTCATACATGGCGCTCGTGCCAGTGATCCAGCCGCCGATCATGAAACTGCTGACGACGAAAGACGAACGCGTCATCCGGATGAAACCGTCACGTCAAGTTTCCACGCGAGAGCGAATCATCTTTCCCGTGATCGCGTTTCTCGTCTGCACGATGCTGGCTCCCGGAGCGATCGTGTTGATCGGGATGTTGTTCTTCGGCAATTTGCTCAAAGAATGCACGGTCACCGATCGGCTCGCCGCGACAGCCCGTACGGCGATGATCGACGTTGTTACGATTTTGCTCGGCTTCTGTGTCGGTGCGAGTACCAGTGCGTCGCACTTTCTCAAACCCGAATCGATCTTGATCTTCTGCCTCGGTGCGTTGGCGTTCGCCGTTGCGACCGCGAGCGGCGTGATGTTCGCCAAATTCATGAACCTGTTCCTGCGAGAGAAAATCAATCCGCTGATCGGCGCTGCCGGCGTGTCCGCGGTTCCTGATTCCGCACGCGTCGTTCAGATGGTCGGCCAGCAAAACGACCCGCAGAACTTTCTGCTCATGCACGCGATGGCTCCCAACGTCGCCGGTGTGATCGGATCTGCGATCGCCGCCGGTGTGCTCTGGTCGCAGTTGGTTCAGTAAGCAGTCGTTTCAGCAGGACAGCCAACGACGCGGGAGTCTCACGTCGAAAGAACGTGGTGGCTCGCAACCTACTCAGCCGCCGCGATCGATGACCGCACTTTACCTAGCAGGTTAACCAGGCTGCGCAGTTCCTCGTCGGACATCCCGGCCATCAACCGGAGTTCGAGTTCGTCGAGTGGTTCGCGGAGCTCCTCACAAAGATCATGCCCCGTCTCGGTGATCGCGATATAGACGACGCGCCGGTCTCGTTTGCAGCGTCGACGCTCGACCAGCCCGTGCTTTTCGAGTTGGTCGACTAACCCGGTAATGGCCGGGACCACATGGATCATTCGTTCCCCGATCTCGCCGCAGGTGAGCGGCCGATCGGCCAGGTCGAGGCTTCTTAAGACGTTGAAACGAGACAGCGTCAGCCCATGCTCGCGAAATAATCGCGACGCTTTATTGGCGATCTGGTCGCCGACACGCAGCAGATTAAGGAGCGTTTCTTGCTGTAACGACGCGAACGGGACCGGGCGTTTGAGTTCCTCTCGAAGATTCATTGAAACAATATTATCCCTAAGAGCTTGACCGGCAAGTATCTTACTCATAAAACACTTCCGCTCAAAATGAGCCTGCTAGGGGGTGTAGGGCTCTTGGATCTGGCGGAAATCGCAAACGAATTGGACTGGGGAGCCCGGTGCGCTGTTTTGCGGGGACCGTCGACGAAACGCCATCTACGGTGTCGACCGACTTCTGTGTCCGCGCGGAACCCGTGCGAGACAACCCAAGCCTGATCTGAGAAAGCCCACTTCGAGAAAAGCCCACGTCGAGGAAAGCCGTCCGAGAAGATATCCGCCGCGAAAATACAGCCTGCCCCGAGAACCCCGAATTGTCCCCGAGAGGACGTTGTCTTCGAGAAATCATTGTTTCCGAGAGCACATCTTGGTTTCCGATAGGACTCTTGGTTTCCGATACGACACAGCCTCAAGAAAATATGCCTCCGAGAGAAAGGTCCCTTTCAACAAACGTTCGCCCAAGCCTAACCGGCGGAGCTGTTTGAGATCGGAACTGAACACCTTGAATTGCCCTTCTAGAGAATTGCCAGTCTAGAGAATTGCCAGTCCAGAGGATTGCGAGTCCAGAGAATTTCCAGTCCAGAGAATTTCCAGTCCAGGTCGCCTCCTGTCTTTCACATCACATAGACACCACCTTGAATACCACCTGTAAATCTTTCGTTGCCTCCCTGTGTCTCGGGACGCTGTTGTTGATCGGTTGTGCCCCCGGCCAGCAAGCTCCGCCGCAGCGGCCACCGGTAACAGTTACCGTCGCCTCTCCTGTCAAGAAAAAGATTGTCGAGTGGGACGCTTACACCGGCCGCCTCGAACCGATCGAGTTTGTCGAAGTTCGAGCCCGTGTCAGTGGCTATCTGCAATCGATTCATTTCGACGAAGGACAGATGGTCAACGAAGGCGATCTTCTTTTTGTAATCGACCCGCGGCCATTCCAAGCCGAGCTCGATTCGGCCAAGGCGGCGATGAGCCAAGCCCAATCGCAACTGCAACAAGCGCGGGCATCGATGGGAGAAGCCAAAGCTCAACGTCTGCAAGCCGATGCCCAAGTCCAACTCGCCGACGCGCGGGTCAAACGGGCCCGGACGCTGATGCAGCGGAGCGCGACCAGCGCCGAGGAACTCGACCAACGCGAAGCCGAATATCTTCAAGCCAAAGCCGACACCGAGGCAGCACGTGCCGGAATCGAGTCGGCGCAGGCCATGATCGAAACAGCCAACGCGGCAATCGAATCGGCTCAGGCGGGAATCGATACCGCGGAACTGAATCTCAGCTACTGCCGGATCTCTTCCCCCGTGACCGGTCGGATTAGCCGTGAGTACGTTACCGAAGGCAACTTGATCAGTGGCGGTACCGGATCGCCAACGCTTCTAACAACGATCACGTCGGTGGACCCGATTTACTGCACGTTCGATGCGAACGAACAGCAGGTTCTCAAATACATTCGTTTGGCAAAGTCGGGCCAACGTGAAAGCTCTCGCGTTGCCAAGAACCCCGTCTTTGTCGGACTCGTCGATGAAGAAGGTTTCCCACACACCGGACACATGGACTTTGTGGACAACCGTTTCGATGTCGATACCGCGAGCATGCGGGCACGTTGCATTCTGTCTAACGATGACCAGGTGTTGTTGCCGGGAATGTTCGCTCGTGTTCGTATTCCCGGTAGCGCCGCGTACGAGGCCGTCCTCATCCCCGATTCCGCGATCGGTACCGACCAAGCCTCGCAGTACGTCTACATCGTGAACAACTCCGTCATCGAACGGCGCGCGGTGAAGGTAGGACCAATCGTCGACGGATTGCGAGTCGTGCGTGAAGGGCTCGTCGGCGACGAAAGTCTCGTCATCGAAGGACTGTTGCAGGCCCGACCTGAGATGGAAGTGAAGACGGTCGAAGGAACCGTTGAGGTGATCGAAGATGGTCTCCCGGATGACTACCAAACCGTTCCGAAAGAGCAGTGGTTGGCGCCCGAAGGCTCCGCCCAATCGGACACCGCTGTGGTGCATCCGCCTGCGACGGGAGACTTCTCATGAAATTCCCTCACTTCTTCATTGAACGGCCGATCTTCGCGTCGGTGCTATCGTTCCTGATCGTGCTCGTTGGTGGAATCACCTATTTCAATCTTCCGGTTTCACAGTATCCGAACGTCGCACCGCCGACCATTCTCGTCCGTGCCAGTTATCCCGGTGCGACGCCTCAAGTGATCGCGGACACCGTTGCGACCCCGATCGAACAAGAAATGAACGGCGTCGACGACATGTTGTACATGGAGTCTTCGTCGAGTGCCGACGGCACGATGCAGCTCACCGTGACGTTTAAATTGGGCACCGACCTCGACGATGCTCAGGTGTTGGTGCAAAACCGCGTTGCGATCGCGGAATCAAGGCTTCCCGAACAAGTACGCCAGATCGGCGTGACGACGAAGAAGCAGATTCCCGACATGTTGATGGTTGTCCACCTGAACTCGCCTGACGAGAGTCGTGACACACTGTACATCAGCAACTACGCCTTCCTCCGGGTTCGCGATGCGTTGATGCGTCTCGATGGTGTCGGCGACATTCGTATCGCTGGCGGTAACGAGTACGCGATGCGTGTGTGGTTGGACATCGAGAAGATGACACACGTCGACCTAACCGCGGGCGACGTGGTTGATGCCATCCGTCGCCAAAACGTTCAAGTCGCCGCCGGTGTCATCGGTCAACCGCCGACGGACGACGCCGGCGATTTCCAACTCAACGTCACCACGCAGGGGCGATTGGCGGACACGCAAGATTTCGGCCAAATCATCGTCAAACGCGGCGACGACGGACGGGTGACGCGACTCGCCGACGTCGCGCGGGTGGAACTCGGTGCCCAGGATTATTCACGTCTGAGTTACCTCGATGGCAAACCCGCCATCGCGGTGTTGGTCTATCAGCGTCCCGGTACCAACGCGGTCGAAACTGCCAAACAGGTCAAGGAAACGATGGCCAGCATGCGGCCGGACTTCCCCGAAGGACTCGACTACGAGATCGCGTACAACCCAACGGACTTCGTTGAGGAATCGATTAGCGAGGTGTTCTTCACGCTCTTTATCACGACGCTGTTCGTGGTGTTGACGGTGTTCCTGTTCCTGCACCACTGGCGTCCGACGATCATTCCCGTCGCCGCGATTCCGATTTCGTTGATCGGTACGTTTGCCGTGATGCAGTTGATCGGAGTTACGCTGAACACGCTATCTCTCTTCGGGCTCGTGCTCGCGATCGGCATCGTTGTGGACGACGCGATCGTTGTTGTTGAGAATGTTGAGCGTTTGATCCGCGAAGGTCTCTCGCCACGCGAAGCCGCCCACAAGGCGATGGATGAAGTGGGTTCGGCACTGATCGCGACCACGTTGGTTTTGATCGCGGTGTTTGTGCCGACGGTTTTCGTCCCCAGCATCAGCGGTCAATTCTATCAACAGTTTGCGTTGACGATTTCGATCTCGACGGCGATCTCGACGTTTGTCTCACTGACGCTCACTCCGGCGCTTTGTGCTCTGCTCTTGCAGGCTCCTGATGCGAAGAAGGGTCGGTTCGCGAAGATCATCGACGCTTGTTTCGGATGGTTCTTCAACTTGTTCAACCGAACGTTCGATCGTACGAGCAATTTCTACGCGGCAATCATCGCAAGATTGGTCCGAGGGTCCGCGATTGTCTTGCTGCTTTACGGCGGGCTGTTGGTCGCAACCGGGTTCAGCTTCTCGTTGGTCCCGACGGGATTCATCCCCGAGCAAGATCAAGGATACGTGATTGTCAGTATCCGTTTGCCTGACGGTGCGGCATTGGCCCGGACCGATGAAGTGACCAAGCAGGTTGCCCAGATCGGTAGTGAGATCGATGGGGTCGCGCACGCGGTCGGAATCGTTGGCCTGTCCGGTTCAACATTTACGATCAGTCCCAACGCGGCCGTGACGTTTCTGCCACTCGAGGACGCCAAAGAGCGGGCCGCACGAGGGCGCAGTGTCGAAAAAATTGTCAGCGAAATGCGGCAGAACGTGGCGTCCATCAACGAAGCCCAAATCTTCATCATCCCGCCGCCGCCGGTTCGCGGTATTGGACGTGGTGGTGGATTCAAGATGTACATCCAGGATCGCAGCGGAGCCGGACCCGAAGTCCTTAATGCCGTTACCGAAGGGATGGTCGCCGAAGCCAACCAGAAGCCTGGCATCGTTCAGGTGTTTACGAACTCACGCATGAGCGTGCCGCAGATCTACGCGGACGTTGACCGGATCAAAGCGGAGATGCTCGATATTCCGGTCAGTAACGTGTTCGAGGCGCTGCAGGTCTACCTGGGTTCAACGTATATCAATGACTTCAACCTGCTCGGACGAACCTACCGGGTGACCGCCCAGGCGGAGCAGGAGTTTCGAGATGACCCGGAAGACATTTTGCGTTTGCGAACGCGGAGTGCTCGGGGAGCGAGCGTTTCACTCGGTTCGGTTGTTAAGCTCAAACGGATCGCCGGACCTGATCGTTTGGTGCGTTTCAATCTGTTCCCCGCCGCTGATATCAACGGTTCGACGTTGCCGGGATTCAGTACCGGTCAGTCGCTTTCCACAATGGAAGAACTCGCCGACGTCAGTTTGCCTCCTGGGTTCGGGTACGAGTGGACGGAGATCGCATATCAAGAACGCCAGGCCGGAAACACGATCGTGTTCCTGTTCCCGCTTGCGGTCTTGTTTGTGTTCCTTGCACTGGCGGCCCAGTACGAGAGTTGGTTGTTGCCGCTGGCGATTATCCTGATCGTTCCGCTGTGTTTGCTGTTTGCGTTAATCGGTGTTTGGTTCCGTGGAATGGACAACAACATCCTGACGCAGATCGGATTCATCGTTCTGATCGGATTGGCGTGTAAGAACGCGATTCTGATCGTTGAGTTCGCCAAGGCGGAAGAAGACAACGGAAAGGACCGTTTCCAGGCCGCGGTGGATGCATGTCGAATGCGTTTGCGTCCGATTCTGATGACCGCATTTTCGTTCATCCTCGGGGTAATTCCGTTGTTGATCGCAACGGGAGCCGGTTTTGAAATGCGACGTGTTCTTGGTACGGCTGTATTTGCGGGGATGCTCGGTGTGACGTTGTTCGGGTTGTTCCTTACGCCCGTGTTCTACGTCGTGCTGCGTCGTTTTGCCAAGCAACCATCGCTCGCCGCCGACGGCGGGCCTGCCATCGCCGATAACCCATCGGTAAACGCAACCGAGCGAACGATTGTTGCTTCGGAATTCGAGCAACGCTACGACGATCGTCCGCCTTGGGACATCGGACGGCCGCAGCCTCTGATCGTCGATAACGCGAACAAGATCAAGGGGTCGGTCCTGGATGTCGGCTGTGGTACCGGAGAAAACTCGTTGTTCTTCGCCGAACGCGGCCATGAGGTCACTGGCATTGATTTCCTCTCAGGCCCAATTGAATCGGCAACGCAGAAGAATGCTCAGCGTGGTTTGAAGGTCACGTTCAAACAGCACGACGCGTTAAAGTTGTCGCAGTTGAATCAGAAATTCGACAACGTGGTCGATAGCGGTCTACTGCACAGTTTCTCCGACTCCGATCTTCACAAGTATGTCGACGAACTCGCCGCCGTCACGCACGTCGGTTCCAAACTGATGCTGCTTTGTTTCAGCGACGAGGAACCTGGGCAGAAAGGTCCACGGCGTCTGAGCGAAACCGACATTCGAGAATTATTCGCCGAAGGTTGGAACATCGGATCGATGACTCGCACGCAGTTCGTTGTTCGAGAAGATACCAGAGCGAACTACAGTAAAGACGGACCACATGCATGGTTTGTCATCGCTGAACGAGTGTAGGTAAAACCGAGTGAGCGTTAACGGATTGCAATTCCTTTTTATCGACAGTGGAACCGATGTTCGACAATAAACGATTGCTGTGGTTGCTTGCCCTTGTTGCCGCGTTCCTGTTCGGACCCTATCGGAGTCCGGCGGATGAACCGAACGCATCGCAGGGGACCGAACGAAAGCTTCCTCCGGGGGAACTCGGGCGATTGGTTCAACTCGGCCGCGAGATTGTGGAGAACACGCACGATCATCCACTGTCGAAGGAATTCGTCGGCAACTCACTCGATTGCACGTCATGTCATTTGGACGCGGGGACGCATCCGGAAGCGGCGAGTTTTCTCGGTGTTGCCACGGCCTATCCCGCTTGGTCACCTCGCGAGAAACGTGTGATCACGCTTCAAGACCGAGCGTTGAACTGTTTTATGCGGAGCCAAAACGGGACACGTCCGCCGGTTGGCAGTCAAGTCGCCGTCGCGATTACCGCCTACATCACTTGGTTGTCGACGGATCAACCGATCCGCATGAATCCGGATAAGCCGCTCGGCCCCAATCACGTGCCGCCGCTTGAACAGACGACCGGTGACATCGATCGGGGCAAAACACTCTATGAAGACAACTGTGCCTACTGCCATGGAGACAACGGCGAAGGTAGTGACGACGGGCCACCGGTTTGGGGCGATGAATCCTACAACGACGGTGCTGGATTGAGCCGTGTCCCCAAACTCGCCTCTTGGCTCAAGGTCGCCATGCCGCTCGACGACACGACGTTGACCTCACAAGAAGCACTCGACATTGCCGCATACGTCAACAGCCACTCACGCCCCAAGTTCCGTCTGCAGGACCATCTGCCGGAAGAAGGCAAAGCCGGAGTTTACAACGGCGACGGTAGATAACTGTGTTGCTTTCGCCGTTTTCTACCACCACGAACAAGCCAATCAAATCGCCTCTCGATTCGTGCCGCAGACGCTTTGATCGCAGCGATGATTCCAACCGTCTGTGATTATTCGGTGTCTCGAGGTGTCGTGTCGAGGTAGATGCTCAGTGCACGGTCGATGGATGAGAGGAGAGCGACCTGGACGTTGTTCCGGTGGGTCTTGAGGATGTACCAAACGACCAGGAACAGGCCGACGATCCAGAGGGTTCCGGCGATCGAGTTGAAACGAATGAGTTCGAGAAGATCGCTGAGGTCGTCGCCGGTATAAGTTCTTAGAAACGTCAT
>NZ_ANOH01000058.1 GCF_000346505.1 Aporhodopirellula sallentina SM41 | reverse complement strand
ACACGCGGTGGTTTGCCAGTTCACTGATGTGGACCAGACCTTCCACGCCAGCGGTGAGGCGAACGAAACAACCAAAATCCGCGATTTTGGTCACGACACCGGAGTGCACCGAACCGGTCGCGAACTGACTTTCGGCGGTGTCCCAAGGGTTTTCGAGGAGGTCACGATACGACAAACCGATCTTTCCGGTTTGCTTGTCGATCTTGTCGACTTTGACTTTGACCTTTTGACCTTCTTTGATCACATCGCTCGGGTGTTTGATCCGTTCCCAGCTCAGTTTGCTGACGTGGATCAAACCGTCGAGTCCGCCGAGGTCGACAAACGCGCCGAAGTCCCGGACGCTGCGAACGGTGCCTTCGAGGATGTCTCCTGCTTCGATCTGTTCGAGTTGTTCTTGGCGGCGGACTTCGCGTTCGCGTTCCAAGATCGCACGCCGGCTGACGACGAGGCTTCCGCGTTTGGCGTTGGCTTCGGTGACCAAGCAGACCATTTTTTGATCGACAAACTCAGAGAGGTCCTCGACGCGGTACTCGGTCACTTGACTGATCGGCATGAAACCGCGGACCGATCCGATCTGGCATTCCAATCCGCCGGTGTTGTGCCCCGTCACGAGCACCTCGACGACGGAGCCTTCATCGATGTCATCCCAATCGCTGACTTCGATCGCTGCGCCGGGCAGCGTGCAGGAATACAGCCCTTCTTCCCGGTTGAATCCGCGAACCAAAACTTCCACGTTGGCTCCCGGAGCCGGCTCTTCTTCGGTGAACTGTTCGAACGGGATCGTACCTTCGTCCGGCCCGCCAAGAGAGACGAACACGGTGTCTTCTTTGATTTTCAGAACCTTCGCCTGCACCCGCGATCCTTCTTCGAGCGGTTCGCGTCGATCGGGCAAACCCGCCGTGCCGCCGTAGAACGCGTCCAAATCCGCATCGGCGAGCGACGCGTCGAGTTCCGCCTGCAGGTCATCGGTCAAACCGTGGCGGATGTTCGGCACGCTGACCTTGCCGGGCTTGGGCACTTCGATCTTGCGAGCCTGCGTCACGTCTTGGTCCGACTCACCGGCGAGCCGTGGACGAGGCGACTTTTTCTTGCCGCTGTTTTTGCCTCCCGGTTTCCCGCCGGGTTTCGACTGCGTACGCTCGAAATCTTCCGTCGAAACGGCAGCCGGCGATTGAGGTTTGGCGACGCCGAGTCCGCGTGCTGCCAACGGGCCGCTGCCGATTCGCGGCAACGGAGCCTTTGACTTTTTCGACTCGCCTCCCTCCGGCGTGGATGGAGCCGGGGTCGATTCCACGTTCGTTTCAGGCGAAGCGGCCGCCTCAGGCGAAGGCGAAACAGCCTCGGCGGGGGCGTCCGCGGAAGTGGATTCGGACGTGGGGCGGTTGGAATCCGGGTTCTCGGTCACTGACATGTTCTGGCGTCGGCGGGCAAGGGCATGGGAAAGGCATGAGATTGGAGCGAACACTCGTGGAACCGCCACAGATCGGGCTACAGCCCTTCGTCGCGGAGGTGCACTCGTCACAGCGAAGCACTCCCGTAGGTGCCGTACGATGTCGTCCATCCGGACGTTGCGACGCGAGCGATCTCGTTCAACAATCCGCAGTCTAGCAATCCGGTGGCTCAACCGGTAGCCTTCCCGAAAAACCCGAGCAAAACACGCCCTCGGACAGCGGCGGGTTTCCGGCGACCACGGCAATCGGCCGCCACCGCCCATGAATCCCCAGGCACCACGACACACCAAATTCGGCCATCAAATTCCGCCGCCAACCCTGCGGACCTCCGCTCCCCGACATAACCCGCCCTGATTCCCCCTCATCGAACCATGCCTCAATTCGACGATTTCTTTGCATCGGCAGCGAACCAGTTTGCACCGGAATTGCGATCCGCGATCGAATCCTCTTCGATGCCGGGACTCGCGGACGGACCGTTCGACGCGGCCCTCGCGCAACAACTCGAATCCGCAAACGCATCCAGTTTGCAAACCCAATCCGGCCAAATCCCAGCCCCGCCGTTGGTCGTATCCGGATTGTGGTTGCTCGCCGGCGACCTCGACCGCAGCCACTCAATCAGCCAGAACGAACCCTCCGCCCAGGGAAGTTTTTGGCACGGAATCATGCACCGCCGCGAAGGCGATTACTCCAACGCCGCCTATTGGTTCCGCCGAGTTCGATCCAGCCCCGTGTTTGATTCGCTCTGCGAAATTTATCCGGATCAATACAGCGACCCGTTCGACTTCAACGACTCCGTTGCCGCCGCGGTACGTCACGACAACGAGGAAGCGATCGTTTCGCTGCAACAGATTCAGTGGACCGAATGGCAATTGCTGATGCAGGAATGCATGCCCTCATGATCGAGTGGCTGGCCAACCTGTACGGACTCGGTGGTGTTTCGTCGCCGTCGCCCCCGGCGTCGTCGATTTTGACCGATGCATCTTTCTGGGTTCGGTTCGGCCAGATCGTCAGCAGTGTGCTGGGCGTCTTCCTGATCATTGCCGCCGGAGCGTTGTGTCGATCTCGCAAATGGCTTTCGGCGGAAGCCGACTTTTCCCTCGCCAAGATCACCGCCAACGTCTTGATGCCGGCGCTCTTTCTCGACCGGATCCTCAACGACGAAACACTCAACTCGATTTCCACCGCCTGGTTGCCACCGGTGATCGGGTTCGGGTTCACCGCCGCGGGCATGTTGGTCGCGTGGATGATCGCCAAAACGATCGGCCCGTGGATCGGATTGCACTCGGACAAACAACAGCGAGCGTTTTCGCTTTGTGCCGGCATCTGCAACTACGGCTACATCCCGCTCCCGCTGGCGCAGATGTTTTACCCCAACGCGGAGGTGGAACTGATTCTGCACAATGTCGGCGTCGACATGGCGATGTGGAGCGTTGGGATCGCCATCATCTCTGGCGGCGTTAACGCGCCGAACGCTTCTTCGTCGAAACCACGCTCCAACGTCTCGCGATGGATCGGCACACTGGCCCCGGCGATCACCAGCCCACCGATCGTTGCCGCGACTCTCGCCGTGGCGACCCGCGTTCTCGGTTGGGATGTCTACGTCCCCAGCGCTCTGATGAAAACGATCAGCATCCTGGCGGCCGCCTCGATCCCGATGGGGCTCATGCTCAGCGGCGCGATCATCATCGACTTCCTCAAAGCCGCTCAGTGGAATGGGGCCACACCACTGATTCTGGCATCACTCGGATATCGGCAACTGCTGATGCCACTGGGAATGCTCGCGTTCGCCGCCACGGCATTGACGCAAACAGACCTCCAACAAGTCATGCTACTGCAAGCAGCCATGCCTTCGGCGGTCTTTCCGGTCGTCCTGACTCGCCTCTACCACGGCGACACAACCACGGCCCTACGAATCGTACTTTCAACATCCATCGCGGGACTCTTTCTAATCCCACTGTGGATGTCGCTCGGCGCGTGGTGGCTCGGCGTTTAAGTCGAAGGCCCCTCAATCGCGGCCGGTGATTTTCGCATCGCCCCAACTCGCTCGCCCCAACTCGCTCGCACCATCGACCTCGAAAGTCCATTCTGGTTCCGTACAGGCGCCACGCTGACAGGCAGTAGCAACCGGAATGGTTTTGCTGACGTTAGCCCCCGCAACACCATCGGGTTGCTTCGGACCGAAGGAGAGGTTGATGGAACCAAGGTCGTTGGTGACGGACTTCCTCGCCTTTGCTCACTAGGAAGCGAAAGAACGGAAAAACGTTGCTGGTCGAGGACTTCGATGTATTGCAACCCACCGGGACGTGTCCGTCGCAGTTCGGCAGCAGTAGCAGCGAAAGTCCGCCTTGACCCAGATCCGGTCCACTCGGCTCGATGTTGGAAAGAGTGCGTTGGAAAAAACGGTGACGATCTACGATCCGGGCACGCGAGTGCTTCTTGTCAACCGTGGTCTCGAAGACAGCAGCGACGTGACCATCGACAACATGAACCACAACCCAAAACGGAAGGAGGCCAGTTCATTTGCCGTGATGCTTGGTCCCGGTGAGGCACCCGAGTGTTGAGAGAGCAACTACGTGCGTAACTGCCGGACTGCGACTGCTTCCGCTACATCTATGTCAATCTGTTCCCTCGATGTTAGTTTTTTCCGTTGCTATTGATGGTGGCTACGACCTCCTGTCGCAGTCACTTGTATCTGCTGCGGTTGGAAGCCGCAGCCGCTTTAGCTCTACAGCACGGGTCCCAACATGGCGACCGTATTGTCAATCAGTCTTCGACGCCAACTCCACTGCCCAACCGTCTCGACATTCACTTGGCTGGACCGCGAGATGAATTCCTGCTGCCGCCGACGCATCTCCGACGTCATGGTTGGGTCGTAAAACAAGATGTTGTTCTCGTAGTTCAGCTCAAAACTGCGACGATCCATGTTGGCCGATCCAATCAACGTGACTTCTCCGTCAAGCGTCAATGTCTTGGCGTGCAGCAGGCCGCCTTCAAACTCAAACACTTTGACTCCTGCGGCTAGCAGATCGTCGTAGTAGCTTCGGCTTGCCGCGCCCACGATCCACGAATCGTTGCGTGCGGGGAAGACGATCGTCGTATCGACGCCACGCCGGGCGCTCGCACAGAGCGCCGTCTGCATCGGCTCGTCGGGAACGTAATAGGGCGTCGTAATCACCAACTCGCGGCGAGCCGTATACATCAACAGTTCGAATATTTCCGGCATCGCGGAAGCCCGAACCGTCGGCCCCGTCCCGATCACCTGGGCAGGAAAGCCAGAAGTCGTCGCTGCTTCGCTTGGTTCACGCAGCAGATCACTCAGGTCTTCGTCCACTTCGCTCATCCAGTCGCTGGCGAACAGGAGTTGGTTCTGCTGAACGATGGGTCCTTCAAAACGCATCATCACGTCGACCCAGGGTGCATACTTTGCTTTGACAAGGAACTCGGGATCGGCACAGTTTTGGCTGCCGCAATACGTGATTCTGTTGTCAATGACCGCGATCTTGCGATGGTTTCGCAGATCAATCCGGCCTCGCAGCGGTCGCAACAAGACATTGCCAAGCGGAAGCGTGGTTGCCAGATGGACTCCAGCGTTCTTCATGGCTTGCCAATGCTCCGATGCAATCATCGTCCGTGAACCCAGGTCGTCCGCCATCGCACGGCACGTGACTCCACGCTGGACTGCCCGCTTGAGCGCTTCGGCAACCTTGCGTCCGTTGTTGTCCGGAAGCCAGATGTAGAATATTAAATGGACATGCGAAGTGGCCGCATCAATGTCTGCGACCATCGACTGGATCGTGGAATTGGAGTCCTGCATCAACGTCGCCCGATTGCCTCCGACAACATCGAATCCGTTGACCGATTTCCCCGCTTGAAAGAGATGCACGTAGTGCTGTGGCACATCCGCGGAATGGGTTCCGGCACCATTATCGGTACTCATTCGCAAGTTCGATAAACGCGCCACCACCTTTTTTAACCGCTCGATACGCGATCGTCCGACATTGGTTTCGCCCAATAACAGGTAGACAATCATCCCAACCACGGGAGCCGCAACAATGACGACGATCCAGGCAATACGCGAGGCGGGCTGGCGATGAGGTCTCAGGAGCACCCGCACGACGAGTGCAGCCTGCAACAGAACGTGCGCAGCTGTCAGCAGAACGGTAGTGAGTAACGCGGTGGTCATTCTGTCAATTTTTACTACAAGCGAATCGTGACTGTGGCTTCCAACCGCAGGAGATTGAATTTGAATACTGGGGCTGGAAGCCCCAGCCGAGATTACTCCACCACTTCCGGATCGCTGGGCTTCCAGCTCTTGTCGTAGAAGGGTTCCAGTGGACCGTAGAGGCGGAAGATGGTGTGCCAACCTTTGCCAGGCACGGATTGAATCCAGTTGTTCTTCATTCCCTCCGGAGGCTTCGGGCTGAAGTAAATGTCGTAGGAACCGTCAGCATTTTTCTTCAATCCTTCCTGGTTGTTGTCCAGACCAGGGAACTGCTGGTCGGTTTGCAGCATCGATCGAGTTTGAGTGTCGTAAATCGTGAACGACCAGAAGTCTTTCGCTGGCACGTTGGGCGGCAAATGAATCTTGTACGTCTTGCTGCCGTCCAGTGCGTTCCCGTCTTTGTCTAGGTAAGCGATCAGGTACTGCGATCCCTTGCCGACATTCTTGACTGACATCGCGGGCGTGATTCCGGTCGCGTAGAAGTGCATGTAGATCCTCGAGTCGATCAATCGAACACCGTCAAGCAAGAAGTCATAACGGCCCTGGATGAAAGGGTTCGTCCAAACTCGCTCTCCGGGATACACATACAGTCGCTGATCTCGGGGACGCGCCGTTAATGCTCGGGCAGTCACAGCCGCAACATTCGCGGCATCGGTGAGAATCTTTTTCATCCGTGGATCAGGATCGAAAGCTTTCCCGTGCTCGATCCCGATCGTTGCCAGCCAACCGAGGATCTCGGGATCCAATGCATCGACCGGCTCACGCTGTATCACTTCATTGAGCTCTTCCCAGTACCCGTAGTCCATGCGGTGAATCGTGTTGTGAAACTTGCCGGACACATTCACGAAATTCATCGCGGGCGGATCATCTTTTTGCGAAAGCGAATAGACTCGAAACTGATTCTTCGTCGCATCCACTGCGGTTTTGGTAGAACCATCGACTTGAAAGCCCCGCCACAGCACCCAGTTGCCATGCGTTTCGGTGCGAGCGACGTGGTAACCCTCCGGCACTTCGCCCTTGTACCCGGGCGGTAGGATCAGGAACTTTCCGCCCTTCCCCTTGTCGGGCCCGGCGTTGCCAAAGTCTGCCACGTATTTGAACCACGCATCGTCGATTAACCCCAACACGTTGGGAGGCGTCTCCAACACCATCGGTTCATCGCCCAATTCCAACCACATCGCCATGTAGACCGAAACCGTGTTCGGGGTCAGCCAAAGCGCCTTCGAATCCATGAGGTCTTCAAACAACAACGCGGTGCGATTCGCCGGGCCGAAAGTAAGCAGCCCTTTCCGCATCGCATCCATCGAGGAGATCTGGATGGTCGACAGATAGGCCTGCGTCGCGCGTTGGAAATCGAGGTTATCAAACACCCGCTGAGTCGTCTTGGCATCAGGAACACCATCCAGTGAACGCAACGTCCCCAAAGGCGTTTCCAGTGTGTCCGGCGTGGCAATTCCCGGCGGAATCTCCGTGGTCATTTTCATCTTGGGTGCCTGCGCATTTCCGGTCGAAGCAATGCTTAATCCGACCAAGAGCGCCAGCGTTGACGCGACTGCCGTTTTGCGTTTCATGTTCTTACCCATTGAATTGCCTAAGAGTTTTTTGAGCTTGATGTCTTCGTACGTTTCGCTCGGCGTCCTGAGGCAGAGGTGGCTACCTTCTCTTCGCCATAGAGCGTCGAGATCCACAATCGAAGGATCGCGTCCTTAACGGATTCTCGGTTACCACGCGGTCGGCGTCCAAACTGGTGGATCAGCAAGTAAGCATCCATACGGTTGAGCGCAATCGCGACTGGCCGAGCCTCAAAGGGTTTGATCAGCCCGGCGGCTTGATGTTGCTCAATTCGAGCCGTAACGGCATCGTCGAAATCCTGCAGAAAAGCCTTCCACGATTTTTCCAATCGTTCATCCATCGGAGCCGCATCGGCAACGGCTCGCAAAATTGGTCCACGCTTGTAACAAACGCTGACCAAACCGGACATTGTTTCTTCGAGCAACCTAACCGGGTCTCCTTCACCCTCGAGCCAGCGCGAGGCAACCACAAAAATATCTTCTTCGAGACTACGCAGCAGAGCTTCCATCAATTCATGCACGTCACTGAAGTACTGATAGAACGCTGACCGACTGATGCCGGCTATCAACATCAATTCCTTGATCGTCAAATCACGAAACGGATGAGTCCACAGGAACTCCAACGCGCCATCAAGGATTGACTGCCGCGTACGATCCGACTTACGCAATTGCGACACGGCATCGGTACCGTCGCGGCGGCTTCCTTGAATTGGTTTCTTGACCTTTTTTGCTGACATAGTGTCAGTTCTTGCTGACACGGCGTCAGAAAACAAGAGTCTAAGTGGAAAGTTTCTAGGATTTACTTGATGCGTTACTTCCTGAAGAGTCGCCGGACCTTTGAGGGCATCCGATCGTGCGGTTCCGCACATTGGAATTCGGAGACAACAAGCGATGGCGCACCGGACAACTATGTCTGAACGGTTCGCCTTTGTCTTTCTTCGACTAGTTCAAGTTCGGCTCTGCCTGAAAACGGCTATAGGTGAGAATCCGCGGGTGCTACGATCCGAAGGAAACGGCCGATCATCGCAAGCTTCACCATCGAGAGATAGTTTCGCGCCGGCTTCTCAAAGCGAGTCGCGACGCGGCGGCATTCTTTCTACCTTCCGATCATTTGTTCGATGACGCCGCGTCGCCGATAGGTCGGTTTATCGGACTCGACCAGACGTGCGCTGCGATCTTCGTTTTTCCTTGAAGGGATCACAGGATCAGCGTGCTGTTCGATCAGCCACTCATCAACCCATTGATATCGGTGGCCTTTGTCGCCAGCGAGTTTGGAGGGGAGATAACTTCACTCGACTCGGTGCCCGTAATTTTCGCAGACTCCGAAACGCCAGGTAAACGCGGGCTTAAGTGCTGAGCGAATGACGTTCATCGATTCGCCCGTCTTCCAGTGTCTGGACGTCTTCCAAAGCATCGTTCCTGTCGCCGTGTTGGGTCAGCTTCCGGTGTGCGTGATGAATATCCCCACACTCTCTGCTTCAGCCCCCCGCTACTCTTGGACGCTAGCACACCTGGGAACACCTCAACGAGTCGCGGTTGCCCCAGACGACAACCAGCAAAATCGGGTTGACTCGCTATTCTTCGCCAACAGGAAATGGGAAGATCCCAGAAAACGCCGCTTCTATCGCGACGCGAGCGTCACCGGCGGATCGAGCGAGTAGCAAACAGCATCCGGACTCATTGGCTTTCACCGGGCACCCGGAACTCCCGTCGCGACGACCTGTTGCCTGTCAGCCAGTTCATACTTGACAGTTGCCCGCCAAATCATCGACGAACGTCCCAAGCAATTCTTCTTGTCGGTTCGTCCCAACATTGTCGTTCGCGTGCTTTCGGTTCGCCTCGTGGTTGAGCGCGTACTCGGAAACCCTCCGTTGGGCGTGCGCGCTGAAGACGTCAATGTCTCCAACACGCAGCTAAAACAACGTGGTTGTTCGAGAAATTCAGACCGTCAGCGGAGTGAAGCTGATCTGATCGAAGCCTAGTAACCGGCTTCCACTGCGACGCTCAGGCCGAAGAAGCTCAGGTCATCATCGAGCGGGCTGTCCGTCGACAACCCGTGGTCAGGACCGGTGAAGACAGCGGTCGGGTTGGCACCGCCGATACCGCCAAAGTGCTGTGCTTCCATCGCTACTCGCATCGCCAACCAATCAGCGGGCACATACTCGATTCCAAATTTCAGTTCGGCACTGGTCGCCATCGCGTTGGAAAGATCGCTCCAGTCTTCTACACCAACGGCGTTCAAATTCTGCAGCAGATTGTTGGCGGTGTCGACAACGGCGTATTCTTGGTTGCCGAACAACAACGCTCCGCGGGCATCCGCGAACAACGACAAACGGTTCAACGGCAGTTGATGCGTGAACCGCATCGCGACCGAAGGGCCGATGCCGCGAAATTCAGTCTGCGCGAAAACATCTTCGTCGGACGCAATCGCCGCTTGATTGGTCCGCGCCAGGTAGCCTTGTTTGATCCGAGCGTACCGAAGCCCCGCGAAGAGATCGATCGGCAAACTCAGTGTTCTTTGCACTTCCATGTCGATCACATCGGTGCGGATCGAACTGCGAAAGCTACCGTCTTCGACAAAGCCGACTCCCGTGACCACGTCACCGTCCTCGGCCAAATAGCCTACCGTTGCCCAGTTCCCAGTCGGAATGATTCCATTGTTGGCGTCCGCGTAGAAACTCGCCGAATGGTCAAACTGCCAGTACCGCATCCGATACCCGAGTTTGCCGGCTGCCGGCATCACGCCGAACTCGATGCGAGGACTATGTTCGAGCTTCCACGGGAACATGACCTGTGAATAGCCCTCGTCGGTTTCAACCAACAATGCTGACGTGTTGCTTTGCACCGGTTGCACAATCACGCTTTCATAGGTCGCGAAATAACGTGGCTTCTTCCGGCCGCCGAACTTCATGGGGCTATTCAACTGTGCCCGCAATTGCCCGATTTCCATGTGCTGGGCCGAGAGTTGCGATTGCAGATCGGCGAGTTGCAATGAAACCGGATCAATCGCTTCGTATTCCTCGAAGCCCACCGTTTTCAGCGTGTCATCAAACACCGGTGGAAGATTCTCGACGTTCTTCCGACCACCAGCGTATTCTTTGGGGGCAGCCGTTTTGGTTTCGTCGGCGTCCTGTGAATCTTGCATGCCGAGCAAGCTCTCAAACTCCTCCGCCGTGATTTCTTGAGCGTGGACAACATTGCTGCCTTGCCCTTGCAAGAAAGACACGAGAATCAATCCCCATGCGAGGACCATCGGCCACTTTGCAAGACAACTACCGCTGTCACTTTTCATCGGGGTTAGCTTGTAAGAGATCGTCATGACAGCAGATTCGCAGTGGGAGGGTAAAGTTTAGGAGGGAAATGGGTGGCATCATCGCGATCGTCACACGTCGTTTTGACACCGTGGATGGATTGAATCAGAGCGTCGTGCGCCGGCAACGCGGCACATAATTCTCGATGACTCGCACGAATCGAGTCAAAGATCACGCTCGGGTGCACGGGTTGGTACTGCCCTGCGGGAACACCGGGAATGGCCGGACTTTCGCCTGGATGCCCGAACTCGTGCGTGCCCGCACGAACCCCGGCGGGGCTCAAGATGAAATGGTGATTGGCTTCCGCAAACGTTGGATCTCGCTGTGGCAGTCGCACACGTCCGGTCGACACATATTCGTCAAGCAAACCACGCAACGATTCAGGTTGATCAACGGTGGCGGCGTCAATCCAGAAGGGTGTATCTCGCCGCCGCGATACCACATAGTGCATCAAGACGAAATCTCGAACCTGCCGATAAACCTCGGTCATCCGACCGTTGAAGGTCGCGTGATCAAAATGTCCGGCATGAAAGGCGAGCGGAGTTGCCGGCGGCAAACACTCAAACAGTTCATCCAACGCTCGCTGCACCAAAAAGATTCCCGTCGATTCGAGCGGCTCGACAAACCCGGCCGACAAACCGATCGAAACACAATTGCCGATCCACTGTCGAGGCCGCATTCCAATTCTCATCGGTACGGTTTTCGCCGAAACCATGTCAGGATCCGCACCGACCAACGCACATAACTCGCTCTTGGCCGCTTCATCACTGATGTGCTTCGACGAGAACACATAACCACAACCAGTGTTCTCGGCCAACGGAATTTGCCATGACCAACCGGCGTTCATTCCGGTACTGATCGTGTACGGAGCCAGGGCACGGCGTCCGACGTCGACGGCCCCGTCGTCTTGTTGACTGGTGTTCCCCGCGATGCGAAAGGTGATCGCGCGGTCGCATATGAGTTGTTCCGACCAATCCTCCCACGGCGAGTTCATTGCGTTCTCAATCATCACGCTCGCAAACCCAGTGCAATCCACATACAGATTGCCTTGGAGGGGTGATCCATCGGCGAGGCACAAGCACGCGATGTTCCCGTGCTCGTCGAGAGGTGCGTCTTCGACATCACCGACGCGATGCTGGACGCCTTCGGCCAACGCGACTTCGCGAAGGAAGACAGCGAGCTTTCCCGCATCGAGATGAAACGCGTAGTTCTCTGCGATGCTCGGCATACCCGGTTGCCGCGGGCCACAACCGTGGTCGCACAACTCTTTCTGAAAACTGTAGTCGGTATACTGCGAATCGTTCGGCAGCCACCCTTCCCTGACACCACGTTGCCAAGCATGAATCAAGTCCACGCCCTCGATCGAGCAACCGCAGATACCAAACGGGTGCCAGTAGCGGTGAGAGGGCTCGATCCAATCATCGAAACGAATCGCCAATTTGTACGTGGCACCGGTTCGACGGATGAATTCATCCTCGTCGATGCCCATGTTCTCGATCCAGTCGACCATCGCGGGAATCGTCGCTTCGCCCACTCCGATCGGCGGGACACGGTCAGACTCAACGACGGTAACCCGACATCCCACGCGTCGCTTGAGTGTCGCTGCGCTCATCCATCCCGCGGTACCACCGCCGACGATGACAATGTGGCAGTCGTGCGGTTCATCCTGCTCCGGGAATATGGTGCCAAGTTGCGAACTCGTTCTCATTCGGCTGCTCTCTTTCGGCCCGAAAACGGAATGCGGTTCGCGAAAACGATCGATCGCCGTTGCGATTGCATGGAACCGTTAAATTCCGATCGCACATCCGCCTCGGCGTTGTGCACGCCGGGTGGTCGCAGTGTCGTCGGATTGAATTCAAGGGGGGCAGTCATACACCGGGGAGTAGCAAATCTTGGTGGACGCCGACAGACAAGTTTCAAAAAATTCACGCGTCGAATCGCCGCAATACAAACAGCAAAATCGAAAAACGCGCAATTTGCACCTAGGTAATTTCACTCAGACGCCGGATTCTGCGAACCGTGCCGTGTTTGGCGACCTTCGTGCCGGAACCGTGCATTTGTCAACTAATTCTGCCGACAGCCCTCGGTGAATCGGCCTAAGTTTTCAGCAAGGGAGAGACACGCGGCAACGTGACAATCGTTGCCATCTCCAAAGGAGGTCTCCCCGGATTGCCCCATTTCTACAACTTGATTAGCTGCGAGATTCTTAGAATGAAAGTTTTGTTGGTGGATGATTCCGGTGTCATGCGAAAAATCATCGCACGCGGTCTCAACAGCCTGTGGGTTGACGACGTCGTCGAAGCGGCCGATGGCGTCGAAGCTGTCGCGAAGTTCGGAGACGGCGAGGGCTTTGACCTGATCCTCACCGACTGGAACATGCCCAACATGAACGGCCTCGAACTCGTCAAGACGATTCGCGGCGGCGGGCACAAACTGCCCATCATGATGATCACGACCGAATCGGAGAAGGCGCAGGTGATGCTGGCCATTCAGGCTGGCGTGAACGACTACCTCGTCAAACCGTTCGATCAGGACACGTTGCAGCAAAAACTCGAACGCGTCCTTCCGTGCCCGGCGAACGCATAACCCACCCCGAGCCACCACGTCACCGGCGGCCGTTCGTTTCTCGTACCGGAACAGATCGCCGCTGGTGGTGCGACAAAGCCTAGTCGTGGTGTAGCGAAACTCGCCGACGAATTGTCAATTTACCAGACCGCAGCGCAAGCAAAGGATTACAGGCAAACACTCGCTTGCGCATCGGGCTGGTGAATCACCGAAGGTCTTGGCAACTATCGCTACGGCCTTGAGCCCGAAATTTTGATCGTGACGCACCGCTAGCGAATTCAGCTATTGGGATCGGGCATTTCCAATCTCAAAACGCAATCAATTCACCTATCCCCATTTATCAATCATCGATGCCATGGCTACCCTCTCTCTCGATCTCGAAAGTGTGATCGCCGACGCGGTTGATTCATCAATCCGCGAAACGTTCTCATTGATGGTTGGACAGGAAATCTCGCAAGTTCAAACTGACCGCGTTGTCGAGAAGACGCCATCGGTGCGTCAGTACGACGTTCATCAGACGACGAAGTATGACGAAGAGATCACCGTCGTCGTCGGGCTCAGCGGTCAACTGCAAGGCAGCGTCAGCATTTGCATGGGACTCGCATCGGCACTGCGATGGACGGAGAGTCTTATCGACCACCATTCCGACACGCTCGATCAAACCGTCATCGATGCGGTAGGGGAACTTGGCAACATCGTGACCGGCGGAGCGAAGCGACGTCTCGAAGACCACGAACTGCATCTCGGTCTGCCCCACGTGATGCTCGCCGGGCGGTCACGACTCGCCTTCCCAAGTTCCTGCGATCCGCTGCAAATCGATTACGACTTTGGCGGTCACGAATTGAACGTATTCGTTTCACTGACCGCCGTTTAGCAGGG
>NZ_ANOH01000057.1 GCF_000346505.1 Aporhodopirellula sallentina SM41 | reverse complement strand
TTGCCGGCTCGATCCCGCTCAGTACGCTGCAAGCGAAGATCGATTACGGATTCACCGAAGCGATGACGCCACAGGGGCACATCGGGATTCAGGTGTGGATTAACCAAGGTACTTACGGAGACGACAACGATGGCGCTGATGCCCAAACGGGTCAAGCATCGAAAAAGCCAAAGAGGTCGTATAAAAGGTAACGCGACTCGCGGCAATACGGTCGTTTTTGGCGATTTCGGAATCCAGTCCCTGGACGCCGGATGGATCAAAGCTACAACGATCGAAGCCGGCCGGATCGCAGCCCAGCAATACGTTCGCGGCGAAGGCAAGCTCTACATTCGAATCTTCCCAGACAAGTCAGTGACCAGCACTCCGCTGGAAACTCGGATGGGTAAGGGGAAAGGTGAGCCAGACTTCTGGGCCGCGGTCGTCAAGCCGGGAACCATTTTGTACGAACTCAGTGGCGTGACCGAACAGCAAGCCAAAGTTTGCTTCGCTCGTTTGGCCAGCAAGATGCCTGTCAAGGTTCGGTTTGTGTCGCGGCGGACTGCGTAAAGCATTGCCGCGGTGAGGCCAACCCTACCAAAACTCATTCCCTTTTTTCGTTTGTTGAACGATGACATCACTGACTGAACTGCACGAAATGAGCGATGAGCAGCTCGATGCGACTGCGAAAGAAGCGGCAGAGACATTGTTTCGTCTGCGTTTTCAATCGCAATCCGAGCGACTCAATACACCAAGCGAGATTCGCAAGAATCGCCGTTTGATCGCTCGGGTCAAGACGATCCAAACCCAGCGGGAGCGTGCCGCGCAGAACGCGTAGGTATCAGGCCGCCACCCATTTGTAATTAATCGAAGCCGCCACCGGCTTCACATGAAATACCCTTCCACTGAACTGTCCGAAACGTCATGCCTAAACGCGTGTTAGCCGGAATCGTTACCAGCGACAAGATGAACAAGACGCGCCGCGTCGAGATCAATCGCGTGGTCAAGCATCCGAAGTACAAGAAATACCTCCGTCGCCGTACCGTCTGCCACGTCCATGACGAAGACAACGAGTCGGGTGTTGGTGATCGCGTTGAGATCATCGAGTCGGAACCGCTTAGCAAGCTGAAGCGGTGGCGATTGGTTCGCGTTCTCGAGAAGAGTACCGCGGTCGACGTGGTTGCCCTTCGTGCCGCTCGGAAAGAGGCCATGAACGCCGCCGAGAGCGAAACGATTGAGGCCGCCCACGCCGGTGAAAGCCCGTCCGAAAGCGAGTCCTAGGCAACTGCCCCATCCCGCGTTGCTCTGACCGTTGTGTGTCAGAGTTCAGGCGTCAGTAACAAAATATTTGTCGTTGAAGTGAATTAGATGATCCAACAAGAAACTCGTCTCGACGTTGCGGATAACACCGGTGCCCGTCAGGTGATGTGCATCAAGGTGCTCGGCGGAAGTCGTCGACGTTTTGCCACGGTCGGCGATGTGATCGTTTGCAGTGTCAAGAGCGTTATCCCTGGCAGCGAAGTCAAGAAGAAGTCCGTCGTGCGTGCGGTAATCGTTCGTACTAAGACACCGACTCGTCGTCCCGATGGCAGTTACATCCGGTTTGATTCCAACGCGGTGGTGTTGGTCGACAAAGACCGCAACCCACGTGGTACCCGTATCTTCGGTGCTGTCGCAAGAGAGCTTCGCGAACAGAAGTTTACAAAGATTGTTAGCCTCGCTAACGAGGTCCTTTGAGCTGAAGGCTCTCGCCGGGGCGATCCCGCTCGGGCGAGTCCAGTGAAAGCTTGACAACAGAATTAGAAGCTAAACGCTCATCGTTATTTGCCAGAAGCCAAAAAATGAATTTCCGAATTGACGACGAAGTGATCGTAATCGCTGGGGCTGACAAGGGTCACCGAGGCAAGATTATCAAAATCGATCGCGATGCGAACAAAGTAATCGTCGAAGGTGCCGCCAAGGTTTGGAAGCACGTTCGCCAAAGCCAGAAGAACCCGCAGGGTGGACGTCTCAGTAAAGAGATGCCGATCAGCGCGAGCAACGTTCTGATCGTGGATCCGACCGACGGCAAACCGAGCCGTATCGGGCTGCGTTACCTCCCGGACGGAAGCAAAGAGCGTTTCGCCAAAAAGAGCGGAGCGAGTCTCGGCCAGGTGGCACCCGCCAAAGCAAGCCGAGCGACGAAGTAAAGTTCTTGGTTGCCGTATCATCCGGTGACGACATCAAATTTTAATCACACAACTTAATCGGCTTGTTGCCTCCCATGTCCAACACGAAACCACGATTGCAGGTCCGCTACGAGGAATCGATCCGCGCGGCACTCAAGGAACAGTTTGGGTTTACCAACCCGCACCAGATCCCACGTCTTGAGAAGATCACGCTCAACATGGGTATCGGAGCAGCAGTCACGGACAAGAAGGTCCTTGACATGGCGGTTGACTCGATGACGCAAATCGCTGGCCAAAAGCCCGTGTTGACGCTCGCTCGCAAGTCGATCGCAACGTTCCGTTTGCGTGAAGGCATGCCGATCGGTTGCATGGTCACGCTTCGTCGCCAACGGATGTATGAGTTCCTCGACCGAGTCGTCTCGATCGCACTCCCACGGGTGCGTGACTTTCGTGGCATCAGCCGCACGGCGTTCGATGGTCGCGGTAATTACACCCTCGGGCTCAACGAACAATTGGTGTTCCCCGAGCTCAACCCAGATAAGTTCGTTCGGCCTCAAGGGATGAACATCAGCTTCATCACCTCGGCAAAGAACAACGACGAAGGGCGCGCGTTGCTCGAGCAATTCGGGATGCCTTTCAAACAACCCAAAGAGAAGTCGGGTGCGGCTTAGTGCCGACGCCGGCGTGATCGAATTCAGTTAGTACACATCACCGTTACGTTTCCTAGTTGGGCATAGTTGCCCGCTCCGTTCACCGCAGGTCCTTTCGTGGCAAGCAAATCCAAAATCGCCAAGGCGTCTCGTACGCCCAAGTTTTCCTCACGGAAAGAAAACCGTTGCAACTATTGTGGTCGTCCGCGGTCGGTCTATCGCAAGTTCGGTTTGTGCCGCATTTGTTTTCGCTTGAATGCGAATGCCGGGTTGATTCCTGGCGTGCGTAAGGCCAGTTGGTGAGTCTGGAAACAATTAAAGGGAACCCACAGCTATGATGACCGACCCCATTGCCGATATGCTCACACGAATCCGAAACGCGGTTCGTGTGGAACGGCCTTATGTAGACATTCCTGCCAGTCGCGTAAAACGCGGTGTTGCCGACGTTTTGAAACGTGAAGGCTTCATCTGGGATTGGAAGGAAGAGGACACCGAGCCCGTCAAGACGCTCCGCTTGGAGCTCAAGTACGGCCCTAACGGCGAACGTGTGATCCAGACAATCAAACGAATCAGTAAACCAGGACGTCGACTGTACTCGCGCAGCAAAGAACTGCGACCAGTGCTCGGCGGTTTGGGAATCCGAATCATCAGCACCAGTAAGGGCGTCGTCAGCGACCGGGAAGCCCGCCGAGATAAGATCGGCGGCGAAGTACTCTGCGAAGTTTCCTGATCCTGCGTTAGTCCGTTCCCGATCTCGCGATGGCGAGATCCTGTCCAAACACCCCCTGTTTCATCAAGCGAATCAGTCATGAGCCGCATCGGTAAAAAGCCCGTCGCGATCCCCGCTGGTGTGTCGATCACTGTTAACGATCGCACGCTCAACGTCGAAGGCCCAAAAGGCAAGCTGACATTCACCCACCGATCCGAAGTGAGTGTGGAAGTCGATGCGGATGGGAAAGAAGCTGTCGTATCGCGTATGGATGACAGTCGCCCGTCGCGTGAATTCCATGGCCTGACGCGTGCGATTCTCGCCAACATGATTGTTGGTGTGACGCAGGGTTACGAGAAAAAGCTCG
>NZ_ANOH01000056.1 GCF_000346505.1 Aporhodopirellula sallentina SM41 | reverse complement strand
CACGGGATCGCTGAGCATCACGGACTCGGCAATCACACGCAACCAAGCCAACCGAGCCGGAGGCGGTATCGAAACGACCGCCAACACGACCAACACCTTTACCAACGTGAACTTGCTCGAAAACAACGCCGGTGTCACGCCCGCAGTCGCGAGCCCCGGCAACGGCGGCGGGCTGCACGTCACCGGAGACGCCGACGTCACCATCACCGGCGGAACCGTCAACGGTAACATCGCCGCGAGTGAAGGTGGTGGTCTTTGGAACGGCGCAGGCACGCTGCTCGTGACAGGCACCCAAATCAACAACAACCGCGCCGACGGAACCGCGACGGATCAAGGTGGCGGAGGCGTTTTCAACGCAGCAGGCTTCGTTGCTTTGCACAACGTCCAACTCACCGGCAACGAAGCCGACCGGGGAGCCGCCGCGTTCAATCATCAAGGCACCCTGAACGTTCACGATTCGGACATCATGAACAATACCTCGAGCGGACTGCACTACCTCAACATCGACGGCGTGTTGTCAGGCAATACCGTTAGCGGCAACGCCGATGGCGCTGTCACGGGTCTCGTCGGAACCACCGGCGACGATATTGTCCGCATCACATCGACCACGATTGAAATCAACGGCAGCACGCTCAGCTACGACGCCAACGTTGACGCGATCTCGATCGCAACCGGCGACGGCAACGACACGATCGCGATCCAGTCGACTTCTCTCAACAGCCCGATCACCATCGACACCGGAGACGGTAACGACGAGATTCACGTCGCCTCCGACGCACCCGACAACCGTGGCACGCTCAACGGAATCACCGGCTCCATCACCATCCTCGGCGGAACCAATACTCAGGCAAGCACCGTCACCGAAAGCGTGACCGCTCGCACCTCGAACGTCGATTCGCTAACCCGCTCGAGCACCACGGTCAGCGGCGACGTGCTACGAATCATCGACGCCGCGTCCTCCGCCCCGGGGACCTACGCCGTATCGTCCACGTCGTTCGAACGCACGCTCAACACATCCAACGTCCAAATCGCATTCGATGGTATCGAGTCCCTCGAAATTCATACCGGTCTTGCCAACGACACCGTGGAAATCAACTCGACATTCGACGCCTCGATCGTCACGATCGACAGCGGTGCGGGCAACGACGATGTCACTCTCAACTCGACCGGAACCGGCTCGATCACGCGACTGTCCACCCAACGCGGACGAGACAACGTAACGGCCGCATCGACCGGCCAAGACAGTATTTTGCTGATCGACACGGGCGACCAAAATGACAATGTGCAGATCATGGATCGTGGAAATGGTTCAGGGATCGATGCCCGCACCGGACATGGATCCGACACGATCACCATTGCGGACGCCAACGTCGCCGCTGCGGTCGGTTCGGCACCCTCCTCCGTGCTGCGGCTCGACGGTGAAGCGGACGACGACACGATCATCATTAACGAAGTCTTCGCAGCATCGATCATCGAAACACGAGGCTCCGACGGCAACGACCACTTCACGCTCAACGCAACCGGAATCGCCTCCAATGGAACTCTGGATCGTTTAAACGATGCCGCCGATTCACGCCAACTGTTGATCGATGGCGGCGACAACGGACATAACATCCGCACGTTCTACGAAGGCATCGAGGTCAACGCCACCGGCGAAAAGAACGAACCGCAGATCCGCAACCAGGACGTCGGCGACAAAATCACCATCAATGCCGCCTCAGTCACGTCTGACCTCGACTTGAACTACCTCATCGTGTCGACCGGCCAAGGAGTCCTCTCGACGGGACCGAACGAGTTACTTGATTCGCTCGACGTCGAGACACTTGAAATCAATAGCGGCAGTGGCAACGACTCCCTCAACATCGCCAGCAACATCCTCTTCGGCATCGAATCAACACAACAAGCCATCGTGTTCAACGCCGGTGGCGGCCAAGACGCAATCTCGGTCACCGGTACCGACCAAGACGATCGGATCACCATCGGCTCCTCATCCTCATCCAGCGTCGAACCGATCGAAATCGGTGAAGTCGAAGACATCACCGTCGACGGTGGCGACGGCGACGACCAACTCTCCAACCGCACCTCCGTTGTCGCGATGCTCGACGGTGGTTCGGGAGACGACATTCTGCTCGGTGGCTTCGAGATCGACACACTCAACGCCGCGTCCGGGGAAAACCTCTTCTTCGGTCGCCTTGAGGGAGAAATCGTTCCGCAACGTGGTGAAGGCGAAGTGGTGTACGACGTCAACGGTGACGGGCGAGTCTCGGCTGTCGACCCTCTGCAAGTCATCAACAAACTCAACGCGGCTGACTCAGCCGCCGGTGAAGCCACGACACCCCCGTTTGATACATCGCGAGAATACATTACCCAGTTTGACTATGCCGATGTGAACGCCGACGGTCGTGTTTCCGCGTTGGACGCCTTGATGATCATCAATCTACTCAACGCCCGCGACGCATCTTCCGAACCGAACACGCCCCTAGCAATCACAACACAATCAACACCATCCCAAACCAACACCGCAGACGAACTCAACACTGACAACGGGCCCGAACGTGACATGTTGTCACTTCAACTCGAGCAAAAGCTGTCTGTCCCCGATTTGCACAACCATTGGCAAGAGTCCGTCGACCGCGCATTCGAAACATCCCACAACCAAACGCCCCAAAGCGAATCGGACAAAGACGAACACCGCCCGTTCTGGGAACTCACTGACAGTTTGCACTAGAGCGTTTTCAACAATGACATAGCCAATGTCGCCAAACATCGCTGCCCTCAATCCTAGCGAACTCCTCTCCAGAGATCGGACACACCAACGATCCAACCCCACAACGGTAGCGAAACTCGCCAA
>NZ_ANOH01000055.1 GCF_000346505.1 Aporhodopirellula sallentina SM41 | reverse complement strand
AATCGAATGCAGGATTGATGGCTGGGAGTGCAAAACATTGTCGCCCGTGTAATTCATCGTATCCCCTGTTTCCATGAAATCGCTCTCATGAGAACAATCGGCTCAACTCGGTCGAGGAGCATTGGTCATTCATTTGACCCGATGCGATCGATAGGATCGTTACAACCGGGCGGACTGATAAACCGGGCTTCGGGTGGGGCGATATTGGGGGTTATTTCCCGTCGAGACTATCGATGGTACCGGCGGTGACTCCGGTGACCATCAATCGTTGTCCTTCTCGCAGCAAGAAGCGAGCAGCCTCCTCTCGGAAGGTCTGGACCGGCTGCAGGCGTACGATCGGGTCTTGAAGTGTGCCGACGATGTTGACGACCAAAGTGCGATCACGCAGGAGTTCAGAGATGTCGAGAATCGCTGATGACGGCAGCAGCGATCTGAGGGCGTACTGCTGTGCCATTTGCGTTAGGTTAACTGCGATATTGCGGTAGTCTCCGGTTGCAACGAGTGCGTTCAAATCCATTCGTTTGCTGCGCAGGAAAACCTTGCCGTCCGCTCTGACGAGTGCGGAGTCCGAGCCGACCCAGAACTCATCAATGGTCACGGCGCCGCGTCCGATGACGCCTTTCGCCTCGCCGGCGTCAAACCTTTGGTTCACCAGTGAGATCGGGCCGAGAAAGCGAGAGATCCCGAGCAGACCTGGGATAGCCGCACCTCGAGTTTGCCCCAACGTGAAGCGAAAACGGCCGTTGAGGTCGTCGATGCTTTCGATGGATTTGCCGCTAAGAGTTAAGTCGCCGGTGATTTCGCCTTGGGCGACCGAGGTGGACTGTCCGAGTTGTTGAATCAGGCGAACAAAGTCCACGCGGCGGGTGCGCCAGCGACTCTCGAGGTCGATGCCATTTCCCCCACGTCGGGTCGACGCGAGCGAAAGTTCGCCCTCGACCTGGCCGCCACCTTGGCTCGACCGGACGGCAGGAAAACGCACGGTCCAGCTTTGTCGCGAGACGTCGGCGTCGGCTGTCAAACTGCTGTGGGCGTCCCCGAGCGGCAGGCCATAAAGAATCAGGTCACGCCCGTCCGTCGAGCCGCGAACGCGAATGGAATCGGCGGATCCGGAGATCGTTGCGGATGCCGACACGCGACCTTGGAAGTTCGTTGCGATGTCTCCGAGAAACCACATTCCGCGTGAAAGGTCGACGCGGCTCGCGGTCGCTCGAAGATCAGCCCGTGGTCGTGTGAGGTTGCCCTCGTCAAAAAGGAACACACGTCCTTTGACGCGAACGTTCCCACCCGCGTAGTCGCCGTAGAGGGAAGTGATGTCCAATCTATTTTGGGTAACACGACCGGTTAGGTTCAGCGAACGAGAGAGTAATTTCGAGCGATGGTTGAGTTGAGCTAGCTGCAACTTCAGTTCGGTGGTCGGGAGCGTCCCATTGGAACCGTTGGAAAGGTTCCAGTCGTGTATTCGCACGATTCCGGATGCCGAGCCCGTTAACTCGGTACGCGTGCGAGTGGCGATCTCGTACATCCGGTCGAGAGATAGTTTGCTGAACTGAAGTTCGGTCGCAGAGAATCTCGCCGGGAGATCGGACCAACGGTCGTCCGCGAGTGCCGTAGCCTTCGTTTCGACCGCGACGGTTCCGTCGAAGATTTTCCCTCGGGCGCGAAGGGAGATATCGCCCGAGTCGGCCGTCGCGGTGCCTTGCAGGTCACCCACGTTGGCCTCGCCTAGCGAGATGTTCGAGACGGAGAATGTCAGTTGACCTTGATGCCGAGACGGTTGCTCGAGTGCATCGATTGGTACCTGCCAGTTGAGGTCGGCATCGAAGCCTGCTGTCGCGGGGACGTTGCGTCCGGCTAGGTTGAGTTCGACACGCGGATGGAGGCCCTGGATGTCGACTTGGGCGGACAGCAATCCTTCGTTGTTGAGTGGAACCGTCGCCTTGCCACCAACGCGGCCTTCAAAAAGCGTTGCGTCAATGTTTTTGATCTCGAGCGATTCGTCGCTGAGCGAGTATTCCGATCGCAGTGCTCCGATGCGGAATGATTTTGGCAAGTTTTGAATGTCACGAACGGGAACGATGTTGAAGCGATCGGGGGTGAGTTCAATGTTGTGTTCGATGGTCCCCAAATCCACTCCCGCGATCGCCAATCGGGGTGAGGCGATGGTGCCGTCGAGATTCCAAGTCGAGTTCTCAAAACGTTCGCTCAGTTGCCCTCGAGCGTTGATGCGGAAGTCGACTTTGCCGGCAACGAGTGGAGTGGCGTTTTCCGCTTGTTGCGTGAGCAGCAATTCGGTGAGCCGACCGACAGGGACGTCATCACCAAAGAGTCGAGCTTCAAAGTCGCCCGTGCCATGCAGCGGAAGACGGGCGTTCCCCGACAATCGAATCGACTCGTTTGCGGAGGTGCTCGCCTGAGCTGTCAACGAGAAGTCGTTTATTTGCAGTTGTTGGTTTTCAGTTTTCAGACTTCGGACTTCAAAGTCGGCAGGCGGAAGATTGGCAACGCGAAGTCCTTTACCGCTGAGGTTGCCATCGAGTTGATAGTTCGTGATGTCGTCGACGGTGTCGAGCGGGGTGTGAAGTTTCAAATTGCCCGAGAAAGAACCCTCGTTGGGATAGATTGGTTTGGATTGGCCGAGAACCTTTGCGACCAGTTCCGAGAGTGGTGCAATTGGAAGATCAGAGATGGAGATCGCGGCGTCGATGTCATCGCGTGGAACCAACCCGATCGTGGCGGTACCGCGAACAGATCCGCTCGCCTGCGATTGGCTGTCATGGTCGACCACCATCGAGCTGAGGTTTTGCAATGTTGCGGTGCCGTCGCGATAGACGAGATGCGTGCTGAACTCTTTCAGTCTCACGCCATCAATCACCAGTGACGGGCTCGTCAGCGTTCCGTCGAACCGGTAGGCCGCGCCGTCTCGCAATGCGTTGATCGGGATGCCGACCTCGAACTGTACCGAGACGGTTCCCTGCAGGTCGAAGCCCGTGTCGATCCCGATCGCCTCGAGCCGGTTGGCGAGTTTACCGACGTCGATGTCGTTGAATGACCAGTCGGTTGTCCAATACTTCGGTTGTGGCGCCGGTCGGTCTGCCTGACCCGGACGCGGCGTCGTGGGCCCCTGCTCGGGTTGTTGAGCGGGTGAGGCCGTTGCTAGCAAAGCCAACGAACATATCAGGATCAGTAATCGCACGGGCGAGTGACATTTTGCGAGTGCAGATACGCCGCGTGACGTTCGGGACCGGTCCTCCAGGGATCGATTGTTCGGCGCGGTGTGAAATGGCGATGCGGGCAAAGCCTGCGCCAATGTTACCGAAACGAGAAACTCCACCGCCAATCTGATTTCGACGATTCAGCCCGAAGAGCATGTTGTTCGTCGGCCCGCATGCGCTCGGGAAACGCGTGCAATTGTGGCAAGCCGGTGGGTTTGCCCGGTTTTCGCCTACTCGCTGGAAACTCGGGGCGATTTGGCGGGCCAGGCGACGATACAGATGAGTAGCAACGCGATCGCGAGGCTGACTCCGTTGAGGCTGGTGAAGATTCGAGTTGTCGTTTCGGACATCTCAAATCGGTTGAGAAACGTTCGGGTCGACAGATAATTGAACGCGGGCAAAGCCATCAACCCGATCAGCGACCAACGAACCCAACCGTTGAGATCTCGCCACGCGGTCAGGCGAAGCCCGATGGCGCCCGCGATCGGGGCGGTCAGCAGGAGCGAATCGTAGGATTGATGGTAGAGGCTGACCAAGAGTCCGAGCATTAAGATCGCACCGGTCCAGCCCGCAATGCCGTCGTCGATTCCGCGACGCATGCGTCGATAGAGGACGAGCATCGGGAACGCGAGGAGGCCAAACATCGCGAGCAAGTGCGGCAGATCCCCGGGGTCATTGCCGGCCCACTTCGCAATGATCGCAAACAAATCCAACCGGGTCCATGAGAACACCGGTGATTCATCTTCCATCGAGCGATGGACTTCCTGGGTATCGACAATTTGTTCGATCAGAATCGAAACACCTTCGCCGAGGTTCCCGTCGCCTTCGTGGTAGGCGATCCATCCCAGCGGCAGCACGGCAGCGGCGATGCTGAGGACCGCGCCGTAGGTCAACGCACGAACGTTGCCACGCGCGAGCATCAAGAATCCTAATGGAAGGATGTATGTGGGTTTCGCCGAAACGATCATCAGCATCCACGCCGACGAAATCGGCCGACGTTCGGCCCAGGCGACCGACAAGAAAGTGGCCAGTACCAATTGAAAGGTGAAGTAGCCGTTAAACAATGTGATATGCCCGCCGCGAGTGAAGATGATCACGGCGGCAACTGCCAAGGCGACGTCGAGTCGGTAGCGAAAGCCGGCGGCGTGCGCGACGAGTCCTGCGATCGCAAACAAGATGGCAATCTGCAGCAGCATGTTGAGTGCTTCGCCGAGATGCAGCGGTAGGATCGCGAGCGGTGAATGCAGCAGCAAGATCACCGGCGAGAAGAACGGGATCTGTCGTGCGACCGGATACTTGGCCGCATACGCATCGCTGTAGGGGCTTTCTCCGGCGAGTACGGCTCGCGTGGGAAAGTAGATGCCGTTGTGGAAGTCGCAAAGGCCTTGTTTGTCCGGCGTGAAGGGGCCGGGGACTTGGTACTTCTTGATTGTCCGATACAGCGTCCCGCACAGACCGATCGTCAGCATGATTGCGGCAATGATTGCCAGCGGCCGATTGCGGATGTGCCAGTGATCGTGATTGTCGACGTCAGTTCTCGTGTTGTTTTCCGATGCCGTCTCGCAGCGATTCAGCCCGTGCGATTCTGAACCGGACGAGTCAGCCTGTGTTGCGTTCGCAGGCAACGGATCGGTGGCCGCAGTCTTGTCGGTAGCGATATCAGAGGCGGGCATCGAGTGGCAACGACAACGTGAAAGGGGCACGCAACGGAGAATACGGACGCACCCAAGTCTCACGAGAGAACGTTGACTTTTTGGGCGGTGCGTCGGTTGGTCGGCGAGCAGGTCGGGACGCAAACAGTGTAATTGGTGGCGGCGAGCTCGCGCGAACGTGGATGGTGAATTCTAACCGGGATGCTCGATCCGCTCTTTCCGCCTGACATCAGGCGGAGGACTATTAGCTTTTTAGCGAATTTGCGGGCTGCCATCCGCACCGCCGGACTGCTGCCCGGCGGTTGCTGCATCTCGGTGACGTGGCCAGTCGCGGTGAAGTGGCTAGGCTCGGGGGGCGAGGACTGGTCTTCAACTCGTTTGCCTATCCTGCGTTGCTGGAAACAATGTTGGCTTAGGAAAGCTCAACCAGCGATTCGCCGGTCATTTCTTTCGGTTTGGCGACA
>NZ_ANOH01000054.1 GCF_000346505.1 Aporhodopirellula sallentina SM41 | reverse complement strand
AAGTGAGACGTGCTCTTGAAACCGATTTTGGCAAACCGCTGTGTGAACGCATCCAGGGTTGAGGCGCGAATCGGCTCGGCTCCGTTGAACGCGATCTCCCACGAGGAGAGGTCGAGGTCGGCGACTTCCGCGTCGTCGATCTTGTCAACACACAACTGGTAGGCAAAATTCGGCCCGCCACTGACTGTGACACGGTGCTTCGAGACGACCTGCAGCCAACGCGCCGGTCGCTGCAAGAACGCCATCGGCGACATCAACACGTTAGGTCGTCCCATGAACATCGGCATCACCACGCCGCCGATCAGTCCCATGTCGTGATATGTCGGCAGCCACGACGCACCGACGATCGAACGAGACGGTTGGAACGCGTGCAGAATCAGTTCGCTGTTGGCGACCAGGTTCTCGTGAGTCAGCATCACACCTTTGGGCGACCCGGTCGAACCGGAGGTGTACTGCAGCACGCCGAGCGAGTCGCTCCGCAGACGCGGGCATCGCCAATACGAACCGTCGCGGTGATCGCGCGAGTCGGTGCCCAACAATTGGACGCCGACGAGGTCTTCGTGCAGATCCGGGCCGGCGAGTTGCTCGATCACTGATCCGGTGGACAATGCCCAACGCGCGTCCGCGTCGAGCACGATCGATCGGATCCGGGAGGCTTTGCGGTTCCGTCGGGGTGGGAAGGCGGGGACCGCGATCGCTCCGGCGGCGAACACGGCGAACAACGAAACCACAAAATCCAGACCGGGAGGATACAGCAACAACACACGGTCGCCCGGACGGATGCCGCAACGGCCCTGCAAATAACCGGCGAGCCCGCGGACTTCATTCCACAACTCTGCGTAGGTCAGCGATTCTTCCGACTCTTCGCCGTCGGTGAAGGAGAACGCGGTGCTGGTCGACCGGGCCTGTTCCCAGTGCCGTAGGATCGAGACGAAATGATCCCGTGGGGGTATGTCGCCTGAGAAGTATTTTTGCAGATCCACCAGTTTCAACCTATCGCGGTTACGAGCTTTTCGACGAGTTGGTCCCTATCCGAGAACTGATACGCCACTGGACGCTAGCATCGGTGAACACGAGAAAACCGGGGCTGACGCCCGACGGCCAATCGATGCACCGACGCATTCGGATAGGTTTTTAGTCTAACTTCCGTGCTAAAACTCTTCATCGGCATCAAGGCCTAAGGACAACGCCTTAGGCCCGAATTATCCAGATGCTACAGTTTGACAGGAGGTTACATGTCGGAAAACCCTTCAAACCGGACGTTTTCAACGCCAAATTCGTGGAACTGACAACCCGGCGACGCCGGTCGTGCCCCCCATCCCGATCGGTTGAGTGTAGCCACGGGAGGCATCGGGAGCCAATTCAGTGGCCCTCAAACCCGACTGCAACGACGAACGATTGTGGTCTTTCACCAAACTGCTGCTCGAAGGGACGCCCGACGTGGTGCTGAGCGATTGGATTTGCTGGCCCGAATCGAGCGGGCGGAGCCGAGCGGCGATCTCGGGGGCCACGTTGCTCGCGAGACTCTGTGCCGCGGGCGGAGCCACCCGTCCGACCGGTTCGAAGTCAACCTGCTCCTCTCTCTCGATCCGAGTCAAACGTTGAGGCACGTCGACGGTCTGCGTGACGGCTTCCCACTGGACCTGCGTTTTGGTCTCGGTCACGACTTCGTCACGGGCTTGCCACCGCGTTTCGGGAACGTGGTGGTACGCGACGGTCGGTTGGCGAAACGGGTTCCACCGCCCCTCAACTCGCGGCACCCATCGGAACTCGGTCACGGGAGTGTACGTCCGGCGAGTGGCGGGACGAGATTCCACTACCGTTTTTGGTTTGTAGACCGTCTCTTGACGCTTGGCGATCCTGGTTTCAACCTTGGGCCGTTCCACAGTCCGAACGACTTTTCGGTAGACAATCCCGGTAGACGGGTCGGTGTAATATCCAGGCGTATCCTCACCTCGCAGATCACTGGCGGAACCGCCAACAATCATCGAACCGGCGATCAGGGTGAGCAAGCGCGTACAAAACCGTGCGACATGTCGCATGACAATCCCTCGTCGTGCGTGAAAAGCACTCGCAACCGAGAGCGGCTAGGCGAGTGATCTAAAAGAGAAGACAATGCTAACTTTGATCGGACATCGCTCCCCGAACGCATTAAAATCAAAGCCAACCCCGGAAAGAAACGCATGATGATCACCCCGGATATTTTACCTATCTTGCGTTGTCCCCATGGGGGTGATGCACTCGTTCTGGCGGACGCGGGACTCGTCGAGCGGGTCAACCAAGCGATCGCCGACGGCACCGCTCGCGATCAACTCGGCACCCGCATCGACACGCCGATCGACGCCGGAATGGTTAACCCGGCCGGTGACCGGCTGTATCCGATCCGCGAGAACATCACGACGCTGATCGCCGACGACGCGGTCCAGATCGCCGAGTTCCGCTAACATCTGCGGCGTGGCCGCTTTGCAAAAGTCGCAACATTGCGGCAGATCGCGGAGGAGGTTGAACCATCGGTAGAATTTTGGGCCGATCGGCATGAGAGATACGGACCCGACGTGCCAACCGATTCGCACGCCCTCAACCTAAACGCCCAAACACCCGACCGCCCATCGATTCACCGTGGTGACCAGATCGGCTCGGTTTCGCCTCTCCCGATTCAATCCCCATTCAATATTCCCGCACGTTACTCCTGCACGTTCCACATCGTTTTCCTGACTATTCCCCACAGTTTTCCTGACCATTCCCCACACGTCTCCTCCACACGCAGTTTCATGAAAGCAGCATTCCTGACGACCCAAGGGCCGCCTGAAGTCATTCAATATGGCGACGTTCCTGATCCCCAGGTCGGCGAGGATCAAGTCCTGATCCGCACGCACGCGATGTCGGTCAACCCGATCGACACCTACGTCCGATCGGGAGTGATCGCGGCGGAATTGCCGACTCCTTATTTCCCGGGCTGCGACGCGGCGGGAATCGTCGAGGCCGTCGGCTCCAGCGTCAAACGGTTCCAAGTCGGCGAGCGGGTGTGGACTACCAATCAGGGTCTCGTCGGTCGGCAAGGCACGTTCGCCGAAAAGATTGCCGTTGATGAAAAGTGGGTGTTCGGCCTTCCCGATTCGGTTTCTTTCGAAGACGCCGCGGCTTGCGCTTTGGTCGGCATCACCGCGCATCTCGGGCTCTTCCGCGAAGCTCAATTGCAACCCGGCGAGAGCATCCTGGTGATCGGGGGCAGCGGCGGGGTTGGTTCGATGGTCGTGCAGATGGCCGCCGCAACGGGTGCCCGCGTGATCGCGACCGCGGGCAGCGACGAAAAAGCGGAGAAGGTGCGAGCCTTCGGTGCCGAAGAAGTCATCCTTTACAAATCACAATCGATCGCCGAACAAGTTCGCCAGTTCAGCGAGCGTGGCGTCAACGTCGTTTGGGAAACCCGGCGCGAACCGGACTTCGCGACCGCGGTCGAGGTCATGGCCGAACGCGGGCGGATGGTATTGATGGCTGGCCGCGACGCTCAACCACCGTTCCCGGTCGGACCTTTTTATGTCAAAGAATGCTCGCTGCACGGTTTTGTGATGTTCAAGGCGACGCCGTTCGAAATGCGTTCGGCCGCCGATGAGTTATCACGAATGATGGCCAGCGGCAAAGTGAAAGCGAACATCGGCGCCTCGTTCCCGCTCTCCGAAGCAGCCCAGGCACACACACTTCAAGAATCCGCAACGCTCGATCAAAGCGATCGTTTGTGCGGGAAGATCATCGTAACGAGCAACCCATCCTCATGACGCAGACTCCCTCGGAAACTTTCCAACCCAACTTTGACGCCGGCACCTACTGCGAAGCCAGCGGCGACCGACTGCTGCCCGCGATCGCCCAGGACGCCGAATCGGGTCGTGTATTGATGTTGGCCTGGATGAACGAAGAAGCCTGGCGGGAAACCCTGCAAACGGGCCGAGCGGTTTACTTCAGTCGCTCGCGCGGCAAGCTTTGGCGCAAAGGCGAAACCAGCGGCCACCAGCAAATCGTACGCACTGTCCAAGTCGATTGCGATGCCGACACGATCCTTCTGCATGTGGAACAAACCGGTGCTGCGTGTCACGAAGGTTACGCAAGCTGTTTCTTTCGCGACGTGGATTCCGGCGGTCAAGTCAGTGTCCGTGAAACTCGATTGGTCGACCCGGCCGATGTCTATGGCTGAGTCTTCGCGGCCTAAATGTCCGTCTCGCGCGGCTGAATATTCTGCCCAACCGTTTCAACCGGTATCTGGCAAACCGCAAAGCTTTCCAAGCTTTTAATTTCAGCTCAAGAAACATTGACCCTACCGGGGCTGAGACGTTCACTTGCACCGGAACACGCTCGACGGATCGATTGAACGGTCATGAAACGCCGGTTTGCCCGCAGAGGTCTGCACGTTGATCGCACGACTCTGCACACGAACCGGTTCATGTGGTGACGGATCGATTGGCGTTCGAGTGGTTCCGAACTGCTCGTCTTCGTTTTTTGACGCTAACCGCTGGAACGGCCCATGCCTGCCCGCTCGCCCCGAGTCTCCTCCGCACGAACATACTTTTCTCGCAAACTTCCTGCGCGTCGGTTCCTGTTCGCCATGATCGCGTCCACCGCGGTCACCGCTGCGCCAACGGCGTCGGCATGCTGTCTGACGGATTGGCTCTACGGCCGGCAACCCGCCTACGCGGTCACACCACCACCGACCGTCACGGTAACTCCCGGGACGACGGTAGCTCCCGGAACGACCGTCTCGCCATACGCGGCCGGATACACGCCTTACACCGCCGGATACACGCCCATCGTGACCGCGGCGGCACCGAACTCGGCTGCCCTGCCGCTGGCCGGCAAGAGCATCTACGCGCCGGCATCGCCTTACGCGGTCCAGCGTCCCGCCTACGGCGCCGTGCCGCTGGACAATCCGTCGGTCTACACCGGACAACCGGTCATGTCGGGATACCGCGGCGCCGCGACTGCGGGCAATTCGATCTACGGGACCGGAAACGTCTATCCCAACAACTACGCGTCTGCGTCGCCGTCGGTGGTCAACCAACCGGTGACGTCCTACCGGATGGACACCAGCTCAACAGTCGCTTTGCCGGTCCAACGCACCTACCCGACGCCCGTCCGCAGCGGCTTGGCGAGGTTCTTTGATTCGCTCTTGGGCACCGGATACCGCACGTCGTACTACACCGCTCCGATCACTTACTACCGTCCGGCGACGACCGTTGATCCAGTTACCGGCACCACCGTCACCGTTCAGCAACCATGCACCTCGTCGGTGCAGCAACTTCAGCGAACTCCGTACGCAACGTTGCAGCCCGCCCCGTTGGCATCGGCACCGGTAACAGGTTCCTCGTGCGGCGCAGATCCGGTCAGCGGAATCGATCCCTGTTCGGCACAGTCGTACGGACCGATCGGATCCACCTATGCGTCTCCGATCCCAAGCACGGCACTGCCTAGTTCAACCCTGCCCGGTTCAACGCTACCGAGCGGTTTGAGTCCGATCGGCGGCAGCAGCGGACTCAGCGGCAGCAATGGACTTAGCGGCAGCGGTGATTTGCAACCGGTCTCGCCTCCGACGCTTCCGCCAGGATCGACTTACTCGGGGCGGCCGAACTATTCGATGGAGTCGATTTACTCTGACTCGACATCGAGCTTTCCGAACACCAACATGTCGCCTCTGACCGGCAGCTCGCTCGGCGAGTCAAGCACGTTCGATAGCCAAGACAGGGAACCGTTCCCGGCCCCGTCGCTGCAATCGGCCCGTCCGGCGTTGTCCGATTCGTATGAGAGTTCTGGCTCTCGCGGCTCTACCGCCAACGACGCGTACCGCCAAGGCTACGAGGCAGGGCGTGCGGCAATGGAAAAGGAAGCCGAGGCACGACGTGACTCCCAACGCGAATCGCAGTACACGCCCTACGGCAAGTCCGAAGGCTACAGCGATTCAGAAGGCTACGGAGATTCAAACGAATACGGCGACTCAAACAACTACGACAGCTCGAAGGATCGCGAATCCGATCAAGACGCTGACAATTCGACACCTGAGTCTTACTACCAATTGGCACCACCGGCCAACCAGCGACCGTCGACCGAAGAAACGAACCAACGCAGCCGTTGGGAAATTGAACGTGACGAACAGGACCTGCGAGAACTGACCACGGGCGTCCAACGCCAACGCTATGGCAGCCAATACGCATCGGGAACAGGGGCGTCGCCGTCACACGTGCGACCAATTCCTGCACCCGAGGATTATCGCAATCCGTTCGATTCCACCGAACGGTTGAAGGCCCCCGATTTGTTGCCGGCCTTGCCACCTCCGACGACTCAGTTCAACCGCAACGTGGACCGTTCGTCGGGTTACTCGAACGAACAACGCCTGAGCGTTCCGGTCCGCGAAGCGTCGGTCCAAGGTCCTCAAGATCGCGTTCCGACGCGTTCGCAAAGCGAGCGGACCTACACCAGTCGCCAGCGACAACCGGCCCCCGCCCAACCACAAACGCGATCGGCGAACGACTGGCAAAACAAAGTCCGTCAGCAGTCGAAAGAAACCGGCTGGTACGTCAACGACTAAGCACGTCCTTGAGAACTCATCAGACGGCGACAACGATCCCGCATGGATTCTCGGCGAGTAGCCGTGGGCTGAAAGCAGCGCCCCCACGGTTTCCGAAAACCGAGCCTGAAGTCCACAAGGTCGCCGATCGATTCCGAACGTGACGCTTCCCACGCCACGTGTGAAATCACGCAAACGGTCTCGTTCTCAGGCGAGCCGGTTCTCGCGAGATAATCTCTTTGTCACGCTGTCTTTCACGGCTGTTCGCCCTTCTTCACGACAGTCTCTCTTCGGCTCGGCGTTCTTTGCCGTGCGATCTCAACGCCGCTCCAATCCGAGTCGCTAGAGCGTCTCAATATTCGACGCGCCGAATCCCGGTAGCTGGATTCGACAGAATTCAGGCCGTCGAAATCTGGCGACACCGGCTACTCGTTTTTTCAAATGCCTCGCCTAGCGGCTCCTGTGTGTTTGTTTTTCGTTAGGAAATATGCGGATTCTGACGGCTCGCGGGCTGGTAATTAAAATGATCCGCCCCCCGGCGACTGGTGTAAACTGCCTGACACGTGAGGGGGGAACTGCTGCCCGCACCAATGCCCTGCACCATTGATTCTTGTCGCAACTGATTCTTGTCGAAACCAACATGCCATTCGAAAAAACACCGCGTCGTGGTCTCCTCACAAGCTGGATCGAGCGTCAACTCGGTGGGAAGACGCGTATCTCTCGCCCCGCGACCGCGCGGCAGATTCGCAAACGCCGCCGACTGTTCGAATCCCTCGAAAGCCGCCGGTTGCTCGCGACGGACGTGTTGGCCTCCGCCGGCGGCGAAACCCTCGACGTTTCGATGGACGGTAGTGAACTCGTCGTCACGGGCAGCGTCAGCGGCGATCTGCTGCGGCAAGACGCGACGTCGATCTCGAGCCTGCGGGTGGTCGGATCGGATGCGGATGACACGTTGCGAGTCGACTTCAGTGGCGGTTTGATCGGCACACCGATCACCTTCGAAGGAAGGGGACAAACAACGCAGTCCGGCGATACGATCGAACTGATCGGCGGCGACATCGATGGCGTTTCGGCGGAAACGATTGAACACCAATTCATCAACGAGAACGACGGCTCCATTGTCATCGACACTGCGAGCGATTCGTTAACCATCGGTTACACCGGATTGGAACCGGTCATCGACAATCTCAACGCCGTCAATCGAGTGTTCACCTTCACCGGCGGCGACGAAACCATCACGCTGTCGGACGATGGCGTTGCGGGCAACAACATCAACCGAATCGACTCAACGCTCGGTGAAAGCGTCGTGTTTGTCAGCCCGACGAATTCATTGACCGTGAACGCGGGCAGCGGGATCGACCAGATCAACGTCACCACACTGGACACGACCTACGCAGCCTCGCTGGTGATTGACGGCGGTGATTCGGCGGGCGATACGTTGTCCGCCACGAACGTCGACCTGATCAACACTCCCGGTCGCGGTTTGACGCTGAGTGAACTGGAGACGATTGATATCCTCGGCGGAACGATCTCGGGCAATACCGCGGTCAATGGTGGCGGTGTGTTGATCAACAACTCGTCCGAGGCGATCACGACAACGGTGCTCGATGCGGTCACGATCGAAAACAACATCGCTACCGGCGGCACCGCACCGACCGAAGGTGGCGGAGGAGTCTACAACGACGGCACGACCCTGACCCTGCGAAACGGAACGCGGATCGAAGGAAACACCGCCATCGTGGGAGCGGGCAGCGGAGGTGGCATTTTCAGCTCGGGAACTCTGACGATTGTCGACTCGTTCATTAACGACAATCAGGCCAACCGAGCGGGCGGCGGAATTGAAATGTCCGGCGGCGTCCCGCTGACTCTGACCGACGTGGAACTCACCGGCAACAACGCGGGTGTTTTGCCCGCGGCCGGTGCTCCAGGCAACGGCGGCGGTTTGCACGTGACCGGCAACGGCAACGTGACCCTCGTTCGCGGCCTTGTCGCCGATAACGTCGCGGCGAGCGAAGGAGGCGGGCTTTGGAACGGTGCCGGCACGATGACCGTGACAGACACCACGATCGAAACCAACACCGCGAGCGGGAACGACGCCGACAATGGCGGTGGCGGCATCTTCAACGACGCTGGCGTTCTCAACATCGACAACGCCACGATCGAGAACAACGAAGCCGACGGGACCGCGGGCAGCGGCGGCGGGATTTTCACTCTCGCCGGCACCGTCACCATCGCAAACTCGACGATCGAAAACAACTCAGCCAATCGTGCCGGAGGCGGCATCGAGATCGTCGACGGCACCATGACACTGACCAACGTTGACCTCATCGATAACGATGTGGATGGCGGTGGCACGACGGCGACGACTCCGGCACCAGGAAACGGTGGCGCGTTGCACGTGACCGCAGCCGCGACGGTCACGCTCAGCGGCGGACTGGTTGAAGGCAATATCGCTCGAGAGGAAGGCGGCGGGCTGTGGAACAGTGCCTCCGGAACGATGCTGGTCAGCGATACTGTCATCAACGCCAACGTCGCCCGCGCCGCGAACAACGCGGGCAACGACCAGGGAGGCGGCGGCGTGTTCAACAACGGTGGCTCTCTGACGATCGAAAACAACACCGTCATCACTGACAACTTGGCGAGCGAAAACAACGGCAACGGCGGTGGAGTCATGACCGTCGGCGGAATGGTCCTGATCACCAACTCAACCATCACCGGCAACACAGCTCACCGAGCGGGCGGCGGCATCGAAAACAACGCCGGCACGGTAACCCTGACCAACGTCACCATCGGCGGTGCCACTGCCGCCGATGCAAACACTGCCAACATCAACGGTGGCGGTTTGCACGCGAGCGGAGCCGCCAGCGCGACATCGATCAACGATGGCACGTTCCAAAACAACATCGCTCAACAAGAAGGCGGCGGGCTATGGATCGGCGATGGCAGCCTGACCATCAACAACACACTGATCACCGAAAACACCGCCAACTCCGGCAACAATGCCGGCAACGACCAGGGCGGCGGAGGCGTGTTCAACATCGGCGGAACACTGGATATCAACAACGCGACCATCACCGACAACTCCGCTGAAACGAACAACGGAAACGGTGGCGGCATCATGACCGTCGGCGGAACCGTCACGATCGACGACAGTTCAATCCAGAGCAACCGTGCCGGCCGGGCAGGCGGCGGGATCGAAAACAATGACGGCGTCGTCACCATCACCAACGAAACGGTCGGAGGAGCCGCAGCCGCCTCGGGCAACTTTGCGGCGGTCAACGGCGGTGGACTTCACGCCAGTGGCGCATCGAGCGTGACCAACGTGATCGGCGGGCTGTTTCAAAACAACATCGCCAACGAGGAAGGCGGCGGGCTGTGGAACGGCAGCGGACGACTCAACATTGTCGGCACCACGATCACACAGAACACAGCCAATTCAGGCAATAACGCGGGCAACAACCAGGGCGGGGGCGGTGTTTTCAACATCGGCGGAACGCTCGACATTGACGACGCGATCATCTCCGACAACCTCGCCACGGCGGGCAACGGAAACGGCGGCGGCGTCATGACGGTCGGAGGCTCGGTCACCATCGACAACACGGATATCACCGAAAACGAAGCCGCACGAGCCGGTGGCGGGATCGAAAATAACGCGGGAACCGTCACGCTCACCGGCGTCACGGTTGGCGGCCCGAACGCGAGCGACGGTAACACGGCCGGAGTCAACGGCGGCGGACTTCACGCCAGCGACGGATCGAGCACCACGACCGTCAACGGCGGCTCGTTTCAAAACAACATCGCCGGTGAAGAAGGCGGCGGGCTTTGGATCGGCACGGGCACGTTGAACATCGACGGCACCACGATCACGCAAACACAGCCAACTCAGGCAACAACGCT
>NZ_ANOH01000053.1 GCF_000346505.1 Aporhodopirellula sallentina SM41 | reverse complement strand
CCCGAGTCACCGCGATGGCTGCTGCAAAACGGACCGCAAAGAACAAGCCGAGAAGATTCTTCGCAAGATCGGCGGCGAGGAATACGCGAACGAACAAATCGCATCGATCAACGAAAGCTTCGCCGAAGAAACCTCCAGCCACAGCATCCGTGACCTGTTTGAACCGCGGCTAATGAAGATCATCGGCCTCGGCATCTTCATCGCGATGTTCCAACAATGGTGCGGCATCAATGTCATTTTCAATTATGCCCAAGAGATCTTCGAAGCCGCAGGCTACGACGTTAGCGGGATGATGCTGAACATTGTTATCACCGGCATCGTTAACTTGGTATTCACGTTGGTCGCCATCAACACGGTCGACCGATGGGGACGCCGTCCGCTGATGTTGCTCGGTTCGGGCGGGTTGATGGTGACCTACGCGATCTTGGGATCATGTTACTACTTTGAACTCAAAGGGATCATCGTGCTGGCGGTCGTTTTGACCGCGATCGCCTGCTACGCCATGACGCTCGCGCCGATCACTTGGGTGCTGCTGTCGGAGATTTTCCCAAACCGCGTTCGCGGAACCGCGATGAGCCTGTGCGTCTCGGCACTTTGGATCGCCTGCTTCGTTCTAACCGTGACCTTCAAACCGATCAACGTCGCCCTGGGCGCGTCCGGAACGTTCTGGCTCTACGGGGTCATCTGCCTGATTGGATTCCTGGTTCTTTACGCCCGCGTTCCCGAGACCAAGAACAAATCACTCGAAGAAATCGAACGAGAACTCACCAAATCGAGTTAACGCGTTGCCTCGAACGGTTGACTCATCCTTCCGCACTGAATCGAACCACAATCGATTGAACGTATGAAGCCGAAAACCAGCCTGCTCTTTAACGAACGCATTTGCCAACGAAGTATTGCTGCCATGAATTTTCCTCGCATTATTGCCATCGCTCTCGCATTTCTTTCGACGAGCCTTTGCTCCCAAACGGCGCTCGCAATCGACCTGTCAGGAACTTGGACCGTTCGTATCGATCCCGATGACGTGGGTGTCCAGCAGAAATGGTTTGACCAGACCGGCGGAGAACTGATCCAACTGCCGGGCTCGTTGACGGATGCTCGCATCGGCACACCGCTCGACCTGAAACCGGAACTCACCAAAGAGGTCTTCCATCACCTTCACCCTCACACTCAATACGTCGGCCCGGCCTGGTACTCTCGCGAGATCACGCTGGACCAAACCTGGTCGGGACCGGGTACCGTGCTGCTTCTCGAACGCGTGCTTTGGGAGTCGACCGTTTGGATCAATGGGAAACGCGTGGGCGAACGCAATTCCCTTTCGACGCCGCATCGCTATTCGGTTGGTGAGTACCTCCGCCCGGGGAAAAACGCCATCGTGGTTCGCGTCGACAACCGATCTCAAGTCAACATTGGCGAGATCGGGCACGCCTATACGAACGAAACGCAAACGATTTGGAATGGCGTTATCGGAAAGATCGAACTGAGCCGCGAGGATGAAGCCTCGGTTGCGATCAAGACCAATCCTTTGCGAGTCGCTGTCTCGCAACCTGGACGACTCGAGGTTACCGCGGAACTGTTGTCCGGCGAGCAACAAGAGAAGCTCGCTTGGTCAACGAACGTTACGAAACCCGGTGATGTCACCGTTGGTCTGCCCAAGGATCGTCTGCGGCAATGGTCCGAGTTCGCGCCGAACCTCTATCGCATCACCGCTACCCTTCGCAATCCACGAACCGATTCCGTCAAACGATCGACCATCACAACGGGCTTTCGATCGATCCGAACCGACGGCCGGCGGTTAATCGTCAACGATACCCCCGCGTTCATGCGTGGCACACTGGAGTGCTGCATCTTTCCGAAAACCGGTTACCCGCCGATGCAGACCGGTGAGTCAACAACGTACGGTTGGGACAAGGTATTCAGCACGCTCAAACAGTATGGTTTGAACCATCTGCGGTTCCATTCGTGGTGTCCTCCCGAAGCCGCCTTCGCATCAGCCGACCGACATGGGATCTATCTCCAAGTCGAACTGCCGAACTGGACGTTCAAGATGGGGCAACTCCCTGAGACCGACCAGTACCTGCTCACCGAAGGCGAACGGATCCTTCGTGAGTACGCTCATCACCCTTCGTTTGTTTTCTTCAGTCTCGGCAACGAACTAACCGGCGACTACGAACACCTCGACAAAATGATTGGTCATCTGCGATCGATCGCGCCGCACTTGCTTTACACGAGCACATCCTACTCGTTCTCCAAACGTGGCGCCCTGCCCGGTCCCGAAGACGACTTCTTCATCTCTCAGAAAACGAAGACCGGCTGGGTTCGCGGCCAGGGGTTCCTCAACCAAACCAAACCGACCACCGACAGCGACTACGCCCCCGGCCTCGAATGTCTCGATATTCCGCTGATCACTCACGAAGTCGGCCAGTACAACGTCTACCCAAACCTGGATGAGCTACCGAAATACGATGGCAATCTCAGAGCACTCAACTTTGAAGCGATCCGGGCGGACCTGACGAAAAAAGGTCATCTCGACGATGCACCAAAATACACGAAAGGTTCTGGCAAACTCGCCGCGATTCTCTACAAGGAAGACATCGAGCGTGCGTTGCGAACCGAAGGTCTGTCAGGCATCCAACTTCTCGACCTGCATGATTTCCCTGGTCAAAGCACCGCGACGGTTGGATTGCTCGATGCGTTCTGGGATTCCAAGGGACTTTTGGCTCCGGCCGAATTTCGACGTTTCTGCTCGCCCATCGTGCCGCTGACACGAATGCCGAAACGCGTTTGGCGGGGACAGGAACGTTTTTCTGCGACGATCGAAGTCGCCAACTTTGGCGAAGAACCGCTAGCCAACGCAACGGTTGACTGGATCATCCGTAACACGTCGGGGCAAACGCTAGCCAAAGGCTCGATCGAAAACGTCAACATCCCGCTGGGCAACGGAAATCAAGTCGGCAACGTCGAATTCGAGCTCGCCTCGGTGTCCGAACCGTCCGAACTGCATCTCGCCGTTCGTGTGCGTCCCGATCACACCGGCACAAACAACGCGGCGTCTCAGGCCTATCTCAACGACTGGAATTTCTGGGTCTATCCCGACGGCAACGCTGTCTCCGCCAGCGAAGTTGTGGTGATTCGCCAATACGGCAAACGTTTGTTTGACGCACTCGCGGATGGCAGGAAGGTTCTCTTCCTGCCCGACCGCGAAGAGATCCGCGAACCGCTCGACGGTCGGTTCATCCCGGTCTTTTGGAGCCCGCTGCACTTTCCCAATCAACCCGGTTCGCTCGGAACAGTGATTGCCGACGACCATCCGGTATTCGATCAGTTTCCGACGGCATCCCATACCGATTGGCAGTGGTGGGAATTGTTGGCGACTTCGACGTCGGTCAACGCCGACGAACTCGGACCGGATTTCCAACCGATCATGCAGTTCATCGACAAATACAATCGCAACAGCCTGCCTGCCATCCTGTGGGAAACGCGGGTCGGCGAAGGTTCGCTGATGGTGTGCACGCTCGATCTAGAAACGGACCCACAAAATCGAATCGCGGCCACTCAACTCAAACGGTCGATCCTCGGATATCTGCAGAGCGACCGGTTTGCTCCACGTTCGGAAATGACACCGGTGCAGATCGCCAAATTGTTCCAATCGCGACCTTATCGGGTTCGCCTGGAGAATGGCACGAGCCATCCAGACTTCCCTCTGAGCAACCTGTCCGACAACGACTCAAAAACCATTTGGCATACCGATTGGAGAAGCGTCAAAAACAAATATCCCTACTCGATCGTGTTCGACTTTACGCAACCGATGTCCGTCACGGGAATGAACTATGTCGCTCGCCAAGATAGCACGCGTGGCAAGATTGACGGCTACCGAGTTTCGGTCAGCGAAGACGGCAAACAATGGTCCAACGTGATCGAAGGCAAACAACCTCCGGCGAAGATTCGCTTTGACGAAACGAAACCGATCCAGTCGATCCGTTTTGAGGCAATCTCGGAAGTGAGCCAAGCTCAAAACAGTGCCATCGCAGAACTCGCTCCTGTGTTTGCAGACGGCACCGTCGGCGTCGACGAATTGGGTTTGATCCCGAGCTTCAATCAAGACGCGGACGAAGAAACCCAGCCGAGCGATCCGTTTGCTTCACTCAAAAAGGAAATGCAAATCCATTGGCCGAAGAATCGTTTGATTCGATTCGTCTTTCACGGGCATTCGGTGCCCGCCGGTTACGGCCGCGCCGGGGAAGTTTCGCGGTACGACTCGTACCCGATGCAGTTCCATCGCAAACTTTGCGAAACCTACAATTACGCGACGATCGATCTCGCGATCACCGCAATCGGCGGCGAGAACGCTGTTCGCGGCAACGCAAGATTTGAGCCCGACGTGTTGTCATTGCGCCCCGACGTGGTTTTCATTGACTACAGTTTGAACGACCGCGCCGTGGGGCTGAAGAAGACGGAGGCCGCGTGGCGATCGATGATCGAAAAGTGCCAAGCCGCGGGCGTTCCCGTCGTTTTGCTGACGCCGACTCCGGATTCGCACGAGAACATCCTCGATGAAACCACGATCCTTGCCCGACATGCGGAGCAAGTTCGAAAACTCGCCCGGGAATACGACCTTCCACTGATCGACTCCTACGCGGCATTTCGAAAACTAGTTGAAGGCGGCGAGAACATTGACGACTACCTCTCTCAACCCAATCATCCCAACAAAGCCGGCAACCGTGTCGTCGCTGAATTGATCGGCCCTTGGTTCTGGTAGGAGCCATAATTGGCGTCGCCGGACTCCGCGGAGTTCGGAGAAGCACGGTGCCACCCAATTCCACCACATCCAACGGCACCGAACCGTTCGCCCAACCTCCCAATTGTCATCCTGAGAATTCGACATCATGAACCCAACCCTTTCGCTCCTGCGGTTTTGCATCATCGGTTTTGCCGCCATCCACTTCACCGGAGTTTGCTCCGCGGCCGGACTGAACTTGGCCCCCAAACGTGGCACATCGAACCAGGGCGCCTTTCTGCCGGGCGTCTTCGGCTATCACTACTCGGAACAGGAGATCGAGCGGGTCCGTGGGTCTCACTTCACTCGGTTCCGTTACCCCATCAACGTCGAAACCTGCTTCGACTCTGCTGCACTGGATCGGTTGGCGGCGCTGACCGACAGCCTTGGCAACCGTGGCATTGTCTGCATGTGGGACACCAACGAAGCGGGCGAGGTAGACCACGGCGATGGCCGCACCAACGATGTCGATCAACTAACAAAGGCCTGGAAAAACCTTTATCAGCGATTCAAAGATCGTGATGGACTGCGGTTCGAAATCTTCAATGAGCCGTTCGGATACGATTCGGTGGAAACGTACGTCGCGACGATGCGCTCGGTGATTCAAAACGCCGGCATCCCGATAGACCGCTGCATCATTGACGGAATCGGCTATGCCGAAGACATCCGCTCGGTCGTCGATGCAGGGTGGGACGGCGCCGTCGCTTATCACTTCTATCCGAACTGGTTGCCTGACGGGCAACGGACCGCAGAGAATTATTCGAAATTGATCCTGGACGCTTTTGAGGGTATCGATAACGAAGTCGTGATCACCGAATTCGGTGCCGATCTATCCAGTTTCGATCCTCGACGACAAATGCGCCGGCGAAGTCGACGCCCCGAGGGCCAGCCTGACAAAGACATCGCCGCGTTGGCGGGCGTCGAAGATGCGATCGCCAAGGCGATCGCTCGTGGCCAACACGTCACCGAAACCTACCACTGGCACGGCTGGGACAACCATGATTCCTACAGTTTTTGGAGCGAGCGGAATGCCCTCGGTGCCGAACGCATCAAAGCCATTCAAAGCCTGACGTCGAGCGTGTCGGCCGATCAGCGTCCCAACATCATATGGATCATGGCCGAGGACATCAGTACGGAGTTGTCGTGCTACGGGCATCCCGCGGTGCAAACTCCCAACGCGGATCGACTCGCCGCGGAAGGTGTGCGTTTCACCAACGCGTTTTGCACAGCTCCGTCATGCACGCCGTCTCGAAACGCGATGATCACCGGCGTCTACCAAACCCGCACGGGAACTCAAAATCAACGCATGAAGGTCGACCGTTTGCCCGACGGTATTCGGCCGATCACGCACCTGCTGCGCGACGCGGGTTACTACACGGCACTGGCGTGTGGGTATTCGGGCAAGACCGATGTGATGTTCCCCGCCCCGAATTTGTTCGACGGGAACGATTGGAGCAAACGAGAAAAGGGACAGCCGTTCTTCGCACAGATCACGCTGTATCACTCTCACCGCCAACCCGAGGGCGTCTGGGAAAAGATTCGCTCTCTGTCGAAACACCCGGTCGATCCCGACGCGGTCGAACTGCCGCCCTATTTCCCTGACCACCCGGAATGCCGGAAAGACTGGGCCCAGTACCTGGATTCGATTGAACGCAACGACCTGCAGCTCGGTCAAATTCTCGACCGACTACGCGAAGAAGGGCTCGAGGACAACACGATTGTGATCTTCATGGGCGACAACGGCCGCTGTCACTTGCGAGGAAAATGTTGGTGCTACGACCCCGGTTTGCTCGTCCCGCTCATCATTCGCGATCCACGTCAAAACAGCCAAACGCCTGCGGCCCCCGGTGAGACCTTTGATGGTCTGGTCAGCACGTTGGATATTTCCGCAACGGTTCTCGACCTAGCCGGTATTGAATTGCCAGAATACTTCGATGGCAAAACGCTATGGACCGCCGACCTCAAAGGGCGCAGCCATGTCTTTGCGGCACGCGATTTGATTGATGAGGTGATGGATCATATCCGATGTGTGCGAACACCGCGGTTCAAATACATCCGAAATTACAAACCGGAAATAGGGTACCACGAGTGCGACTACGTGCGTGAGCACCGTCCGATGCTAAGCGTGATCGAACAGTTGGGTGCAGAGGGAAAACTGACCGAGGCCCAACAACTGATTTTGAAGTCTCGCAAACCGACCGAAGAACTTTATGACATCAAAGCCGACCCACACGAACTCAACAATCTCGCCGCTTCGCCGGACCACCGGGAAACCTTAGTCGAACTTCGCGAATTGCTCGACGACTGGATTCAATCCACCAACGACACCGGATTGACCGAAGAACAGCGTTCTCAGGTGATGAAGTAGAACGCGCCGCGTAAGTGAGCCGAATGGCCGTAAGGCCTCGGGTGGAAGCATTGAAAGAGCCTGCGAACCCAACCAGCCCTAAAACCCGAGTGCTCACGCACTTCGGCTCA
>NZ_ANOH01000052.1 GCF_000346505.1 Aporhodopirellula sallentina SM41 | reverse complement strand
TAGCCTCGAGGTCCAGTCTCGTACCGCAAGAACACCAAGCCAGGGAAAACCGCGAATCCGAAAAGGCAACTCACGAAAAAAAAAGACACCGCGAGCTCTTTTAGTTGCCGGTGGTTTATTCGCCGCCCTACTCGTCTGGGCATCGGTCATGATGCTGAAGACTGACAAGGGAACCCTGTTCATCGAGAACCTCCCCGAGAACGCTCAAGTGCTAGTCGATGGTGAACAAGCCGAATTGACGATTGATGAAGAGACGATGATTGCAAAGACCGTACTTTCCGAAGGCGAGTACCAAGTTGAGGTAAGTATCGATGGGAGTGTTGTCCAAGGCGAATCGGTCACGATCTCAACCGCAGGTGAAAACCGAGTGGTCTTTCGTAACATCCAGGCAGACTCTGTTGAGCCTAGTACGATTGAAGACACAGAGTCGATGTCCGACACCTTTCCTGGCCCACGGAATGTTGGCGCGGAAGAACTACTGTTCCAACCAGAATTTGAACGAGTCGAGCAGACCGGATTCTCGACACTGGGCCCATTCTCGATTGAGAACGGTTTACTAATTGCAAATGGGCAGAAAGGAAACGCGATATCGAGGGACGACTACCAGGATTTTGAACTGCTCGCCGAATGGCGTCTGGGGCCTTCCTCAAATAGCGGAATTTACTACCGCAGTCCCCCCGTTACCGAAGTTGAATTTGGGAACGAGTATGCATTGGTGACCGATACGAAAGCTGATCCGGTTCCGACAAATCAAAAGACCGCTAGCTTGTTTGGTGTGATGCATCCAAGAGTATCCAAGAACTTCCCGCCGTACACATGGCATTCTTCGAAAATCATTTGTGTCGGTAAGAACATCGAGCATTGGCTCGATGGGCAACTGATGTTGTCCTATGCGATTGATGGCGAGGATTTCATCCAAGCGGTTTCGCGTAATGTTCAAAAGCGAGAAAGGCGAGAGCTCGTTGGCCTGTCAATACCAGGACGAATCTTGCTCCAATCGTTAGCTGGCCAAGTCGCTTTTCGAAAAGTGTCGATTCGAAGAATCCAGGAAATTCAGAAGGGGCCATCGGAAGACAAAACGGTGTCCGATACGTTGAACGATTCCGCATTTCCTATCTCGGCCGATCCCATCGCGAAACCGACAAAACGGGTTCCGCTACGAGAGCTGCATTCGGAAGACAAAAAGGTGTCTGAATACAAAGTGTCTGACACCGTTTTCGACGCCGTTGCTCCCAGGCGGGCCTCTAGCATTTCTGCCGACATGACACCCCACGACCTGCTCACTTCCGAGGACTATGAATGGTCCGAGCCAAGGTATTTGGGGCTCTTCCCCTACCACGCCAGAGATCTCGATCGTGAGCTGGGTGACTTCTTGTTGGCTCAATACTCCGCGGTTTCAAAAGCGAAAAACGCGCCCCCAAGTCTGTGTCTCTTGAAACGAAATCCAGGCGATTCTCAGTGGAGGTCCGTGGAAAGGCTCAATATCAGCTCGACGACGTGGGATTGGAATCCATCCCTGTCGCGTGATGGCTTGCACTTGGCATTTCAATCGAATCGAGCCGGTGGAAAAAGTCCCCATTCCGATATTTGGTTCAGCCGCCGCGAGACTTTGGATAGTCCTTGGTCTAAGCCTGCAATTAACTTCCGGGGAAGTACCAAAAATCGAGACGAGAGTCCCTGTTTTGCCGAGAACGGTTTGGCTGTTTATTTCAATAGCGCTCGGTTCAAAGGAAAAGAGGGTACATCACTCGTGGTAACGCGGCGTCCCCATTTGACGGCCCGCTGGTTACCAGCCGAAGAGCTCGGCCCGAAGTTCAATGTTGGACTATACAGTACCGCTCCAGTACTGTCCGAAGACGATCGAGTGCTGATCTTTGCCACGCGCGGAAATCAAAAATCCGGCGAGCGGCGCTCCCTGTGGATGTCCACACGTGAGGAAATCGGTTCACCTTGGTCTCAGCCATCTCGCTTAGATGACAAGTTGAGTCTCGACGGGCAAGTGATGCCTCGGATGATTTCGCCTGACGGACAAACCCTGGTGATGAAGTACGTTCCCCAGGGCGCGAAAGATCCTGCCAAAGTGGGGACATGGGTGACCCATCGTGTTAAAAGATCAAGATAGTATCGGATGTTTCCAAGCACCGAGTTCACCTCGGCGGGTAACAATCTGGGGTGCGAAGAGCGCCAGCATTGGTTGTCAAGTAAACGTTTTTTTAACGGCGTAAAGAAGATTTTCCCATCAGCTCAACACGTTTTCAATCAGTCACCTATCGAAGATGAGGCTGGGCGGCTGACAAGAATTTCTCATGAACAATTCTTCAATGACCATTAATTCATTCATCATGATCTTCCAACTGCACATACACTTCGGTTTTGGAAAGATCGAATGAAATCGACCTCAATGAGCCTCATGGATCGCCTTGCCGGTGACGGTACTGACAGTGATTGGCAGCGACTGCTGCTTGTGTATCGTCCCTTCGTGGATTCGGTGGTGCGTGGGTATCCATCGCTGGCGTCGCAGGCGGATGACATCACCCAGGAGGTCATGATGGTGTTGATGCGTGAACTGCCTCGGTTTCAACGACAGCGGACTGGTTCCTTTCGCGTGTGGCTGCGAGGCATTACCGTCAATCAACTTCGTATCGCGTTGCGGCGTTCGAAGAAGTTCCAACAGTCCGATGGCGATGGGCTTTCGGTTGCCCAACAAGTCGATCAGCTCTCCGATCCCGCGAGCCTTGCATCTCAGCAGTGGGACGAAGAACACGATCGCATGGTGCTGGAACGAATCGTCCAAGTCGTTCGCGGGGATTTCAAGGAGGTGACGTGGACCGCATTCCAACGGTACGCCATCGATAATCAACCTCCGGGTGAAGTCGCTGAAGAACTCGACGTTTCCCTCAATTCAGTATTGCTCGCCAAATCACGTGTTCTCCGCCGAATGCGGGAAGAAGCGGCCGGATTGATCGATGAATGGGAGAAATGAACGTGAATGAACAAGAACTCCAAGACGCCGCATTGGGGCGACAGAGCCGAGAAGGGTTCCTCGCCTTTGCCGCCAGTTTGGAATGCGATCCCGAGGCGGTCTCGACGGCCAGCAGCGTTGTCGACGACGCTTTTGTATCCAAACTAAAGAAATATCTTCGGTCCGAAACTTCCGCTCAAGCTCCTTCGAAAACTCCCTCGCTCATGAATCAGCCAGCACCAATGAATCAACCAGGGCCTAGGCATACCATCATCGAGCCCGATGACGTGCCTCGGAACACGATGATCGAATCCGAAGACGATATACGGAAAGTGCAGGAAGAACTTCGCAAGCAGGCGGCAAAGCGAAAAAAGGCCGCCGGAAAGAATGCCTCGGGAGAGAAGTCTTCAGCAGGACCGTCCAGCGAAGAGAAACCGTATCGACCGACGCAGCGGCTACCCGTGATCGCTTTGGTGGCATGCGACGATGGGAAAGAAACTGGCGAGCTGTTTCGAATCCGCGGTGACCAATTTATCATTGGTCGAACCGAGGGAGACTTTCAGATCGCCCACGATGAAATGGTCTCTTCGCGTCACGTTGTGATCACCCGGCAAACCGTGGACGGAAAACCACGCGTGGCGGTGACGGATTTGCAAAGCCGCAACGGACTATTTGTCCGTGCTTCGAAGGCTCCGCTTGATCACGCGTCGGAGTTCTTGATCGGCAGCGGTCATTACCGATTGGAAATCAACCAAAGCATGCAAGCAGTCACCATGGCCGCGGGATCACCAACGGATGTTCCGATAACACGACAACTCGACGGCCACGAGATGCCAGGCAGTGTGATGCTTTCCGAAATCGTGCGGGGACGTGTCGAAACACGAGTCCGGCTAGATCTCTCTGAGTACCGTATCGGACGGGACACGAACTGCGATATTCGGCGAACCCACGATCCGTTTGTCGCGTCTGAGCATGCCGTCTTGAGTCGGTCCGCGAATGGAAAGTGGGGCATCGAAAACAAAACGACGCTCAATGGGATTTGGATTCGAATCCCACAGATCATTGTTGCCGATGGCAAGTCGTGCGAGTTTCGGATTGGTGAACAACGATTCCGAATGAAGTTGGGAGTCTCACGCTAGTGAAATCGCCCGCCGCAACGAATCGGAAGTCGAGTCATCAACAATGGACGATGGGGGCTTCGCCGCAATGCGACGTTTGGGTGAACGCCCCAAGCGTGTCGGGGACTCATTGCCGATTCGAAACGTCCGCGAATCGCGACAGCCGATCGGTGCAATTGATTGTTGAAGACCTGGGCAGCACGAACGGCACCTTTGTTCGGAACCAGCGGATCGACGCACCAGTCGTAATCGATCCCACCACGGCAGTGACCTTGGGAAGCCAACAGCCGCTGCCTTGGCCAACTCCGATCGGGGCAAAGCAAGTCGTGACCTTTGGGGCCAGCGATGACAATGACTTGGTCATCCATCAACCTGGCGTGTCCTCGTCTCACGGGCGCTTGATCATCGGTCCGATGCAGACGCTGGTTGTGGAAGACCTGCAGAGCACGAACGGGATCCGGGTTGCGGATTCGAAGAACGAGCCATCGCATCGAATTCTGCAAGCGGCGCTCGTTCAGAAAACCGACACGTTGCTGCTCGGTTCCACGCCGCTTCAGGTCGCAGCTCTACTCGCCGTGAAGCAAGTGAAAAGAAGTGTACCGGGCAAGTCTCCCGGTTCCCCTGCGGAGCCCCGGTCTCCCACGAAATCCAAGATACCGCGGACTTCCAACACGTCCCCGTCGGCCTCCCCGTCGCCAGGCCTTCAGTCACCCGTTTCTCGGTCGCAGGGTGGGGCGATCAACGACCGACGCCAGCTCGGAATCCTTGCTGGCGTGGTGGTTGCCGTGTTATTCGTCGGGGTTGGAGTATGGTTCCTGCTGCGCGACCCTACTTCATTGGCTCACAACCAGAATTCTGATTCAACGACGAACCAGAAGGAAGGTGCTGAGAACCAGTTCGAGAGTGCAGTAATTTCTGGTTCGCCCGCAAAAGTTCGATCCGGGCGTGGTCCTTCGTCAGCAGCGTCAAGCGGCGAGGAAGCTTGGAGTTATCTCGCTGATCCAAATCAGGCAGCTTTGTTCCATGTCTTGGTTCAAACGGATGACGGGTTGTCGTCATTTCGCGTTGGAACAGCCTGGGCCATCAATGATCAGCGTCTGCTGACGACGGCCATGGTTGTCAAGGCGATGGAGATTCAGCAGAAGGAAGCGTTTCCCAATGCGGTCGCTGTCCATGCCGCCACCGGCGAACTCTATCCAATCAGCCGAGTGCGGAAACATCCGTCGCTTGAAAGTGAACTTGCCAAGTCGATTCGTGCGGTCAATGAATTCGATGCCGCCAAGGCGGTGTCGCCGCCTCCGAGTGATTTGGCCAAGGACGCAGCAGCGGCGGTGACCGAGCGTGGCAAAATACTGAAACAACTAGCCGAGAAGATGCTGCGGACACGAACCGCCTTTGCCGCTTACGACATTGCTAGCGTCCAACTCAATAGCCCACTACCATCGCGAATCCCGAAACTGAAAATTGCCACGGGCGCGGTTTTGCGGCCGAAGCAAAAACTGACTCTGCTCGCAGCCCCTTTCGATGCCGAAGACCCCTTTTACGACTCGAGCCTGCCGGTGACTTTTGAGAACACGACGTGGACTGTCGAAGGGATCGAGCGGGTGAACGCATCCAATGGTGGCTCCGAATTGCCTCGCCTGATTCTTTCGGGGCCTCCCAAACCGCCTTTCGCGGGAGACGGGATCCGCTGGAACCGTTTCGGATCACCGTTGGTCGATGCCGCTGGACGAGTAATGACAGTCTTCTCAACGCCGACAACCACTTCCCAAGACATCAGTAAAACCACATCAAACGTGATGGTTGAAGGTCCCTCCGCTGCCAGTTTCAACTCCGTCTCAAACTAACCCTAAGCATTGACAATGAACTCAGATCGGACTCTTGGTAGTTTCTCGCTGTTTGTGGCCTACCTGTTTGCTGTTTCGTGCACCCCAAATGCGAGCATCGCGCAAGGTCCATCAACTGATTTTCAGTTTCCTCATCTTTCGATGAGCCAAAGTATTACGGCGGCTGGTGATTGGACACGTGCCAACGCAGACGCGTACGCGCGCTACGCGCAAGGTAACCTGTACTACGCGGAGGCTCGAAAGAAGCTAGCCGAAGCCGTCGACTTGGAACTCGACAATTACCTGAAGTATGCCGAGACCTACTATGACCGGCGAATCGAGCGGGAACGCAGCAAGTTAGAAATTGCTGAAATTTATGAAGAACGAAAAGACAAATACGTCGAGTACCGTAGGAATGCGA
>NZ_ANOH01000051.1 GCF_000346505.1 Aporhodopirellula sallentina SM41 | reverse complement strand
AAGTGGCTCGCGAGTTACTCGTTGCTCCGTCGGTGCTGTAAGGCATTACTCAAAGTAGCGAGTTTCGAGGTAGTGGATCTTGTTAAAGATCCCGCTGCATGAGGATCTTTAACAAGATCCACTACGGGAGCGGTTGGCTGTCTGTTTGCCGCAAATCAGTCGCCGATATGCAGCATGCGAGATTCGATCGGGCCGCGTCCGATTCCGTAGTTCGGTGCAAATCGGATCGCGTGGTTAACCGCGGCGACGGCAAAGTCGACGGCACCGCGCGTGCGATCGATGATCGGATCGTCGGGCGATGACAGGGCGATCCGGGCGGCGATGGTTGCCGCGAGCGAGCACCCGGCACCTTGCGTTTGATCGGTGTTGTGGCGTTCGAGCGTCAGCGTGACGATGTTCTCGCCGTTGGCAAAGACATGCAGTTGACTGCCTTCGAACTCGCCGGCTTTGAGCAGCACCATCTGTGGTCCGAGTTCGAGAAGTTCTTGCGCGGCGTCGAAGTACGCGTTTTGGTCGTTGTCAATCTTTCGGTCGAGCAACCTTTCGGCTTCGAATCGGTTCGGCGTGATCAGCGTCGCACGGTGCAGCAGCGTTTCGCGGAAGGCGATCACGGCGGCGTCGTCGACCAACGGGGCGCCGTGTTTGCTGACCATGACCGGGTCGACGACGACCGGTGTGTCGCATTCCTCCAGGCGAGCAGCAATTTCCGCGATAATTGCGCCTGTCCCCAATGCTCCGGTCTTGATCGCTCGCGGCGGGATGTCTGACATCACGGCATCGTATTGCTGGCAGACTAACTCCGGTGTCAGCATCTCCACGTGACCGACACCGAGCGTGTTTTGGACCGTGATCAACGTCACGACCGACATGCCGTAGACGCCGTTTTGCTGGAACGCTTTCAGGTCGGCCTGCAAGCCCGCTCCGCCGCTCGGGTCGGAACCCGCGATGGTCAACGCGATCGCGTGCGGCGCGATCGTGACTTCTCTGTCGGCAGCCGTCATCAGGCGGCCGCCTGCTTTGCCGCCGCGATCGGGAAACTGATCACGAACGCGGTTCCACGGCCCACCGAACTCTCGACACGAACCCGTCCGCCGTGTTCGTCGATGATGTCCTTGCAGGCGGCCAAGCCCAGTCCCGTGCCGCCTTTGCCGGATTCGTCCGGGCCGGCTTTGGTCGAGAAGTACGGATCAAAGATGCGAGGTAGGACGTCTTCGGGGATTCCCGATCCGGAATCACGCACGGTCAGTTCGACGTGCGTCGGTTGAGCCGAGGGGGCGTCGGCGGTGCGACTCGCGATGACGCGGATCAACAGCGTTCCGCCTTCGCCCATTGCTTGGCGTGCGTTGGTCATCAGGTTCAGCAGCAGTCGCTGGATCTGGTTGCCGCTGGCGGAGATCATCGGCAGTTCGTCGGCGATGTCGAGTTCCACCGAGATACGGTACTTCTGCATTTCACGCTGCATCAGAACGAGCGTGTCGCGGACGAGAGCGGCGAGATCGGTCGGCTCTTTCGCGTCCGTCCGGTTGCGGGCTTGGGCCAAGATCGTGTTGGTGATTTTGGCGGCCCGTTCGGAGGCTTCGAGAATCTTCGTGAGCGCTTTGTCGCGGCTGGCGGTGTCTTGGTTTCGCAGACCGAGTTTGGCGTAGTTGATGACGGTCATCAAAACGTTGTTGAACTCGTGCGTCGCCGTGCCGGTCAATTCGCCGAGGCTCGCGAGGCTTTGCAGGTGTCGGATCTGCTCCTTCATTGCCTGGATCTGCGCGTCGGCAGTCGTGTTCGCCTCGCGAGCGTCCTCCGGAATCGGTGCCGGCGCGGCGGCGGAGTTTGAGTTCATGGGGCGGACGTTGGCTCGTGAATCCGGCATTTTTTGCACACGCTAAGCGGTAGGGACAGAGGGGCGGCGAACGGGCTGAGTCGATCAGGAACGAGATGGATCGAATAGTCGTTACGACTCGGCCTCACTGGATCTATCGGCGCGACCGGCGTTTCTGATAAATCCCGATTCAGCGACCGGCAAAACTTAACGTGTGTCCTTTTATCCTGCGAAATCGCGATGCCCACCACAGTAAAACGACCGCGCAAACCCGCTGATATCTCCCGCGTAGAAGGCTCCGACGAGAACGTTCTCGATCGATTACGACGGATGACGCGGATCGCTCGGCAGTACGGGTTTGAGGTCCGTGGAGCCCCGCTCGAAGGTGCCGGATGCACGTGGTGCGAAATTCGAGGCCGCCGGGTGTTGTTTCTCGATCTCTCGCAGCCCGCCGCGGAACAGGCACTCGCGATTCGCGAAATTCTTGACGAAACAGCGTCGGTCCGCCCCCATTCGCAGGCCGCCTGAACCTCGCCGCTTTTCGAGGGCATCGAGCGTTTTTGGGGTGAGATGCCAAAGGTGTCGAGGATGACGATGCGCGCGGGCGTGATCGATTGGAACTCACGCTCGAAATGCAACTTTTGCGAACCCGGTCTCTGTCGCGAAAGAGGAACGTAACTACACTATGTCGGCTTTCTTTTCTGAACGTTTCCCCGTTTTTGTGCTTGTTTGAAATGCGTGTTATTGTCACCGGATCGAGCGGTTTGATTGGTTCTGCCGCGGTACGTCACTGGGATGCTCTCGGTGACGAGGTCATCGGCATCGACAATGACATGCGGGCGACGTTCTTCGGGCCCGATGGCAGCACGCGTTGGAACCAAACGCGTCTCGAGGAGGAAACGACGAACTTCCGAACGGTCGCCTTGGACATTCGTGACCGCGAGGGGGTCTTGGCGTTGTTCGAGAAAGAAACTCCCGACCTGATCATCCACTGTGCGGCGCAACCGTCGCATGACAAAGCGGCTGCGATTCCGTTTTTGGATTTCGAGGTCAACGCAAACGGAACGTTGAATCTGCTCGAGGCGACTCGCCAGCACGCTCCGGATGCGGTGTTCTGTCACATGAGTACGAACAAGGTGTACGGTGACGCACCGAACGAGTTGCCGTTGCAGGAACTTGAGTCGCGGTGGGAGTACGCGGACGAAGCAGACTACAACGGGATCAGCGAGTCATGCCGCATCGACCAGACGATGCACTCGTTGTTCGGCGCATCAAAAACGGCGGCTGACGTGTTGGCCCAAGAGTATGGCAAGTACTTTGGAATCAAGACTGGGATCTTTCGCGGTGGATGTTTGACTGGGGCGAGCCACAGCGGTGTGGAGCTGCACGGTTTTCTCAGCTATCTGGTGCACGTCGCGGTCGCGGGCAAGCCCTACACGATCTTCGGCTACAAAGGCAAACAGGTTCGCGACCAGATCGAGTGCAGCGATGTGGTGAAGGCGTTCGAAGCGTTCTCGAAGAACCCACGTCCGGGCGAGGTCTACAACATCGGCGGTGGCCGAGATAACGCCGCGAGTGTTCTCGAGTGTATCGAGAAGATCAAAGAGTTGTCCGGCCACGAGGTGCAGTGGACGCTCGGTGATGACAACCGAAAGGGTGATCACATTTGCTACATCAGCGACCTGAGCAAGCTGCGAAGAGATTATCCCGATTGGGACATCCGAGTTTCGCTCGACGAGATCCTACGCCAGATGATCGCGTCGGAAGAAGCGAAATTGGCGAAGTAGAGAGTTGGTTGGGGGAGTTC
>NZ_ANOH01000050.1 GCF_000346505.1 Aporhodopirellula sallentina SM41 | reverse complement strand
CCCACTTTGCATTGCGTTTGGGAGTGATCGCTATTTGTTTTGCACGAACTCCGTCGTGAAGCATTCTTCCGCTTGCACGGCGTCTTTTTTGATGACGTCGAGCTCTTTCATCTGATCGACGAGCGTTTGCCAACGCGACAACGTCATTTGCCCCAGTTCGGTTTCGTCCGGGGAAGTTGTGAGTTCACGCATTTGCTCGGCCCCGTACTGCAGTACTTCCGCAGTCATTCCGTGTTTGTTCTCGGAGAGAATCTGTTCGTTGGCTTTCTGGGGCGAGGCGAGGTAGTTTTCCCAGCCCGCTCGGGTCGCTGATACGAACGTCTGCACCAGATCGGGATTCTCTCGAATCAGGTCGCCGGTCGTCACCAGAACGCTCGAGTAGGGATTCCACCCGAGGTCGCTGACCATCAACGTTCGCACTTCGATCCCTTGTTGGCGGGCGAGCAAGGGTTCGGCGATTGCATAGGCCTGCACGGCGACTTTGGGATCGTTGATCATCGCGGCGATTGAGTTGAAGTACGGCACCTCTCGCACGCCTTCGAGGTATCCGCGTTGTCGCAGGAATGGCAAAAAGGTTCGCCCCGGTTGGCATTGCAGCGTCATGCCTGACAGGTCTTCGAACGTTTCGACTCCGCTATCTTCGCGAACGAGAAGGCATCGCGGATGTTGTTGAACGGCGGCGAGCACCGCCACGATGTCTGCTCCTTGCGACCGGAACAGCACGACGTCGTCCGCGTTGGTGATCGCGAACTGGCTTCGCCCGAGCAGCAATTCGGGCGCGATCGGGGTCTCGCTGCCGCCGGGGTTGATTTCGACGTCGAGGTTCTGTGCTTCGTACGTCCCGTCGATCGCTGCTTGATACACGCCGCCGTGTTCGACCTCGGGGTACCAGTTTAACTGAACGCGGACGCGGGTTGGTTGGTCGCCGTCTGGTTGGGATGAAGTCGAATTCCGATTCGAACAACCGACTAGTGGCAAAGCCAGCAAGAGCAACCCAAAGGAGCAAGCGAGGTTCGCGCGGTTTCGATCAAACATTTCTCTGAGATACCGGTGAAGAGTTGACGAGCGTGAATTCAATCGACCCGAGTGTAACGAGTGAAGAAGATTCGTCCGATGCCGTTGACCAATCCGAACAACGCCAAACCTAACAATGTCGACATGCCCAACGCTGCGATGAGGGCATCGGTTTGCAGCAGTCCCTGCCAACGCGTAATCAACGCGCCCAGTCCGACGTAGTCCGATCCGTTGCTGACGAAGAACTCCGCCACGATCGCGCCGATGACTGCGAGCCCGCTGCTGACTCTCGCCCCGAGCATCAGGTAGCGGATGGATGTCGGAACCTGCAGGCGAAGCAACCGTTGCCAACGCGAGGCACCATAGAGCCGAAACAGGTCGATGTGCTCAGGCCGACTCGATTCGAGTCCCGTGGTGATGTTATTGACGATTGGGAACAGACATATGATTACAGTGGCGATCACCGCGGTGCGGAATTCATAGCCGCTCCAGATGATCAGCAGTGGAGCGATCGCGACGATCGGGACGGTTTGCAGAAAAACCACGTACGGAAAAAACGCCCGACGCAGCAAACGTGATTGGCTGAAGATGATCGAGAGGATCCCGCCGATCAGGATCGCAACGAGGAGGCTGATCGCGGCAGTGATGAACGTGACGCCGCTCGCCATGCAGAGTTCTTCTTTGTTTTGCCAACCGGCCTGAGCGACTTCCCAAGGAGTCGGCAGAAGAATCTTGGGCAGTTCAAAGATGCGGACACTGATGTGCCATATGAGCAACCCAAGCACCGCGACCACACTGACGCTGAGGACGTTCGCCAGGGCTTCTGAGGTTGGAGTGCTAACCGTCGTTCGCGACGTGCGGGTTGTTCGCGATTCTGGAATGGACCGGCGGTCGTGATCGCGAGGAGCCTGGACACTCATGTTCGGCCCGCTTTCTTGAGATGGTCGCTGACGACGCCGTAGAATTCTGCAAACTCAGGCGTGCGGCGAATAAGATCGGCTCCGTTTTTATCGGAGGCCGTTTCCGCGCGAGCGATAGGATTTTCGAGTGTGACTGCAATCTGCCCTTCATGCATCACGCACACACGGTCGCTCAGCAAAATGGCTTCGGCGATGTTATGGGTGACCATCACGAGCGTGAACCCGTGGGAACGCCAAAGTTGCGTGACCAATTCGCCGAGTTGGGTTCTTAATAGATCATCCAGTGCGGCAAACGGTTCGTCCAAAAGCAACAGGTCCGGTTGGGTAACAAGGGCGCGAGCGATCGATACCCGCATCTTCATCCCGCCGGAAAGTTGGTAGGGGAAACGCTCCGCAACGTCGTCCAAGTCCACTTCCTTGAGCGTTGTAAGAATGTCACTTTCATGCGAACTAAGTTGCCTTCGGCCGTGTTGCAATTCAATCGGTAGACGAACGTTGCCGAGCACGCGCCGCCACGGCAGCAAGGCGGGCTGCTGAAACACGAACGAGGTTGAGCCTCGGTTATGATGATCGCAGTGCCCGGTCGAAAGAGACTGCAGTCCGGCGATGACTCGCAGCAACGTGGTCTTCCCGCAACCGCTTTTGCCGACTAACGCGAGGCGTTGACCGAAGGGAATATCGAGATCGATGTTTTCAATCGCTTTGACTCGATCGGATGCTCTTCGGCCGGCCGGGAATTCAACCGTGGCGTCACGAATCGTCACCGCGGATTGAGCGGATGGCTGGGTGTTGGGATCGTGATGAGGCGACGCGACCATGACAAACAGGGTTCAGCATTTGCGAGGAATCAAAAAGGACCATCGTCTTCGCTCGTGAGCGTTCGGTTTACCGAATTGCGATTTCGATGACCGAATTCGAGTTTCCCAGGACAATGTGTGCCAGGCAACTAGACTTGCCCGCCACCACAGACGACGATAGCGGGAGGGAAATCGCACCCCTGGCGAGTCTTTGCTGTAAATAAAATACGATCAAATGCATCTCCACTGTCTCGGAACGGCCGGATACCATCCAAGCGAAACGCGACACACGTCGTGTTATTTCGTGCCGGACACGGGGCTGCTGCTCGATGCAGGGACCGGAATTTTTCGGCTTCCTTCACTGCTGCGAACAAAAACGCTCGATATTTTGCTCTCGCACGCTCATCTCGATCATGTGGTCGGGCTGACCTTTCTGCTCGATATTCTCTATCAGCATCCACTCGATCGAGTTCGCGTGTGGGGAGAGTCGAAGAAAATCGAGGCGATCCGAACGTTGTTGGCGAGCGAGTACATCTTCCCGGTTGAGTTGCCTGTCGAGTGGCTGGCGATCGATGATCCGGCCACCAGTTGTGGTCACCAATCTTTTGACGTCCACGGAGCGTGTGTCAGTTGGCGACGTCAGGAACACCCCGGTGGATCGGTTGGTTACCGAATCGAATGGCCTTCCTCCGCTGAGATATCGAACACAAGTGAGGCAAACGGTCCGAACGGTGCGAGTGACTTCAACTCCGGCGCAGCGTCACGCGTGCTGCTGTATGCAACCGACACCGTTGGTGCGACCGACGAAGAGTCCTACCGATGGATGAGTGATGTTGACGTGCTGTTGCACGAATGCAATTTTCACGATCATCAGGTCGAGTGGGCAACGAAGACCGGGCACTGCTATCTCGATCGTGTCGCCACGATTAGCCAAGCCACGCAGCCCAAGCGAGTTCTACTCACGCACGTCAATCCGATCGATGAGGTCGAGGTTGATCCCAACGATGAGCGGTTTGCAATGCCATGCGAAGTCGTTCGCGATCAACAAGTCATCGAGTTCTAAAACGAAAGACTAAGCTCGCGCGAGATGCCGCTCGAATGAAACCTGCATCTCGAGCGTTGACGCGTCCGATCCCTGTAGCTGGAATCGCCAGAATTCAGCCCACCGAAGTCTGGCTACATCATTATCTAGAACGCTCTAATTTTTCTGGAGCAAACGGTCAATTATCTCGCATGGTGTCGGGTGACGACTCTCTGTCGAACTTAACAGGGGAAGTGATACCGAGCCGTCACCGCGGATGGACATTCCTGGTCGGTCGAGGCCCGCGGTTGAGGACGCTTGATAAGAACTCGCCGTATCAGGTCCCGGATCGATGCCACCGATTTGAAGCGTCGCCGGTCGAGAGTCGCGTTTGAGTGGCGAGCCGATTCGGATGTCAAACGATTGAAGCGATGACGAGGTGATGGTGGAGTCGGGCGACGTGTTCGTCTTCCACATCGAAACGCTACGAAGCGTTGCACCGGAGTCGAGCGTCATCAACACGCATCGTGCGTCGGTGTTTTGTGCACGAATGATACGACACAGCATCGTGGCCGAGATGGATTCTTCGCCCGGCATGAACGCGTTCGGCCCGACAATGACGGCTGCGTACTTTGCCGATTTCCATCGCCGGGCAAGAGAACCGAAATCGCCTGCTGCGTCGGTTGTGCCGGTTGATTCCAATCCGTGATCGTCTTCCGAGGCACCGATGACATGCAACAAAGCCGACAGATTCGCGAGATCGTCGGCGGAGCAGTTGCTGTGGCTCGGTACACAATCGTCACCGCCCGGTCGCCGTAGTTTTTCGGGCAACCGCGGCCATGCTTCGGTGATACCGCCGATCATCCAGACCATGTCGGCGTGGGTGGCGACGTCCGCGAGCGTGGCGGACACGATGCCGTCGCGGCTGATCGTTTGCTGCAGCGCATGCAGGCTCGCGTCGGTTTCGAGTTCCACGTGCACCTTTCCTTGGCTTTGCCAATCCGTGAGTTGTCTCGCGGTGGCGAGGTCGACGCCGGTGGTGACGATACGGAGTGGTTCGGTCGAGGGCAGGCGGACACCTTCTGCTGGGAGGCGATTCTGGCGAGGTCGTGACGCGTTGAATTGATCGACGATGGGGCAACTGTTCGCGATCAGTTCACCGTCCTTGCTCACTGAAACGTCATCACACATCAGCGGGCAAAGGGGGCAAACGATCGGTCCTTGTGCCACCGGAGGCGGTTTCGAAACGGAAGGATTCGTTTGAGTCACGCGTTGTCGTCCTAGTGGTACGATCCGTCGGAGGAGCCGGAGGAGTCGTCTCGTACGGACAATTCTTGAACCGCACGAACGAGTTCGATGGCGTTCTCGACCGGTGTGGTCTGCATCACGCCATGCCCCAGGTTAAAGATATGCCCTGGCCGGTCGCCGACTTCATCGAGAAGGTCCTGCGCCGCGGCGCGGATGGTTTTCGGGTCGGTCAACAACACGGTTGGATCCATGTTTCCTTGGACCGAAATATCATGTCCGATCCTTTTCCAGGCCGACGCCATGTCGATCCGCCAATCCACGCCAACGACGGTTCGGCGATCGCCCCGCAGGAGCGGCAGCAATTCCGGATTGCCGGTCGCAAAGTTGATCAGCGGCACGCCCGGAGTCACGCCGGCGATGATTCGCTGCATCCAAGGCAAGACGAATCGTGTGTAGTCGGCCGCCGACAGGCAGCCCGCCCAACTGTCGAACAGTTGTACGCACTGGGCACCGGCAGCGATTTGTTCGTTGAGGTAGACGATGATGGCATCGGTCAATCGGTCCATTAACGCCGCCCATCCACCATCATCGGCACGCATCAGTTGTTTCGTTGCCGCGTATTGTTTGCTGCCGCCGCCTTCGATCGCGTAACTCGCCAATGTAAACGGGGCCCCGGCGAAACCGATCAACGGAATCGATTCGGGTAAATCGTTTCGGGTTTGTCGAACGGTTTCGTAGACAAATCCCAGGTCCTGTGGGTTGTCGAGCGACTTCACGCGATCGATGTCCGACGCCGTTCGCACCGGGTTGTGGATGACGGGCCCGTCGCCTTTGACGAATTCGAGGTCGAATCCCATCGGTACGAGGATCGGCAGCAGGTCGGAGAAAATGATCGCCGCGTCGACGCCGAGGCGATCTACCGCCGTGCACATCACTTCGCTGCACAGGGTCGGGTTGGCACACAGTTCGAGAAACGTTTGCTGCGAACGGACGGAACGGTATTCCTGCATGTAACGTCCGGCTTGACGCATCAACCAGATCGGTGTGCGGGGCGTCGGTTCGCCACGACAAGCCATCATGAAGAGGCTCGACTGCGACGGGTGGTCGTCGATTGCAATGAGCGGTTGGCGTTCTTCCGGGGCGTCTCCGTTTGAGGAGACGGACACGCGAGAGGATTGCGAGGATTGATATTCGGCCCGGCGTTTTTTAACGAGGGCGGTTGCTTCGCGGGCAGACTCGCTGACGAGGTGTCCCATTTTGGGGTGGGACGGTTCCATGTCGACATGAATATCGCTTTCGCGGAGCATGTCGCTCGTGGTGGGACCGATCGATACGATTGCCGTTTGCGCGAGTCCGTTTCGTAGCGCGTCGGTCAAATTGAGCGAATCGGCCATGCGGAGCATGTTGACGACTTGATGAGCGCTAGTGAGCAGCAGCAGGTCACGTTGGCCCTTCGCGATCGCTTTGACGTTTTCTTCGAGCGGTCCGGTGTCTTCCGGGTATTCCCAACCGTAGACGCGAACGGTTTCCGGGATCGCGCCTCGCGCTTCGAGTCCCGCGATCAAGGAAGTGTTGGTGACCCCATATTCTTGAATGCCGACGACTTGGTTGGCGATCGGAATTCCCTCGTCGATCGTCCGCAGCAGGTCTCGCCAAGTATTCGGCTCGGGGACACGATGCGTTGTTTGGATGCCGACTTCTTTCATCGCGGAGGCCGGTTTGGGGCCGCGAGCGATGGTGGTGATGTCACTCAACGCGTCAATGAACCGTTGCGGATCGACATGTTTCTCGGTGGCCCGCAGAAGGTAGCGGAATCCAACGCCCGTCATGAAGATCACGATCGGGATCTCGCCGGTGATGACTCGGTAGGCGAAGTCGATTGCCGGTCGATTGGGTTCGATCGGCACCTCTCTCATCGATGGGCTCACGCAGGCTTCGCCGCCAAATTTGGTGATCAGGCGGACCATGTCATCAGCCCGGCGGCTTTCGAGCGAAGCGACGCGGAGTCCAGAAAAATTCATGTAAACGAGCTTGCGGAAGAGAGGTTCGGGGGAGGTCGATGCGGGACGCCGCAGGCCGGCAGTGGCTCCGGCGAAACAGGCGTGTTCTCGTCGGAACGAGGCTCGCCCAGATTGTAGAGCAAAATTGACGCGTTACGATGGCGGTTGAATTTCTCGAATACTTTGTCCTCATTTCATCCGCAGCTCTCCCGTCATGCCTCGCGCCGCTCTGCGAAAACCCAGCCCCGATCTCGACCTGTCCGCCTGGCTGAAGATGCCTGAGGACCTGCCGCCGATGCTGTCGAGTCAGTCGCTATTTGGCAACGATCTGCCTTTGGAAATCGAGGTCGGCAGCGGCAAAGGGTTGTTCATCCAGACCGAGTCGGAGCGGCGGCCCAAGCACAATTACTTTGGCATCGAAATCGCGAAAAAGTACGCCGCTCACGCCGCTGCCCGACTGGCGAAACGCAAACGAGCCAACGCGATGATGCTGGCCGGCGACGCGACACCGTTGTTTGCGTCGGGGACCTACGTCGAGGGCGAACGGTACGGGCAACCCGCGGTCGAGCGAATCGCTAGCGGTTCGTTGGAAGCCGTGCACGTGTACTTCCCCGATCCTTGGTGGAAGAAGCGACATCGCAAACGTCGGGTGTTGAGTGAATCGAACATCCGGCAATTCAGTCGATGTCTACGCACCGGTGGACGGTTGCACTTTTGGACGGACGTCCTGGATTACTTTGAATTGACGGTCGAATTGATCGCCGAGATCGCACCCGAACTCGGGGTCCCGTTGCCCGAAACTCAACGTGAGTCGACACACGACCTGGACTATCACACGCACTTCGAACGACGCAGTCGGAAGTTTGGCATTCCGGTCTACCGCGTGCATTACATCAAACGCGACCGAAGTCGCTGAGCAGGCGGCAACGAGCAAAAGCCGTTAGCGATACGCCGCGACGCGATCGTGTTGCAAGGCTGCGTCGTCGCGTTTGCGAGGATGCGTTGGGAGTTCCAACATCCGCGGTGAACCGTAAATCGACTCCAGGCGGATGCTGCCGTCGAGGTGTTCGACCAAACCGGTGCAGTTCTCGACCCAATCGCCCGTGTTGCAGTACAGCATCTCTTCGCTGTAGACGATCGCGGGGGTGTGGATGTGTCCGCAGATCACACCGTCGCAATCTTGTTCGCGTGCGTGCTGCATGATTGCCGCTTCGAAACCACTGAGCATCATGACGACGCGTTTGACGGCGGACTTCAATGCCGCGCACGCACCGTAAGGGTTCTTTCTTCGGCGGGTAGGCAGCCGGTTGAAAAGTCGGTTGGCGCTGAGGACCGAGTCGTACGCGAACGAGGTGACTTTGGACACCCACTGTGCCTGGGTCTCGACCATGTCGAACAGGTCACCGTGAGTGATGAGGAAACGCCACCCGCCGGCGGACTCAAAGACAAATTCGTTAGCGAAGCGGACGTCATCGAATTTGCCAGGCAGCATCTCGAGGCTGAATTCATTCCGCAGAAACGAATCGTGGTTGCCGGGGACGTAGAAGACTTCGGTTCCTTGGCGGATCAGCGATTCGAGGTGTTCGATGATTTCGTTGCACTCTTCGGACCAATGCCAACCTTGGTTGCATCGCCACCCGTCGATGAAGTCACCGACGAGATAAACCTTTTGCGGCGAGTAGGAACGTAAGAACGCGAGGCACTGTTTCGATTGTGAGTGTTTGGACCCGAGGTGCACGTCACTGATTAGGAGCGTGCGAACTTCCTTTTGGGTGGAGTGTTTTGCCATCTGTGTTGCTGAACCTCGCCAAAGTTTTGAATGCCGCTCGACTTCGACCGGCTTTCGGGGAGCAGATTCTAGCCGAGGAAAACAGATTGCAACCACCGTTTTTTCGATTTGGCGTGCCGAAAAGGGGCGGAGTTGGGCGGGGGTTTGAGATTTTTTGTCGATGCAACTATCCTTTTTATTCCCGGCTATGGCGTATTAATCGCCTGAGCAAGCCGGTCCCGCCCCATTATCCCCCGTCGGGCGTCTTGGTGATTTACACCGCCGAGACGCCATCTTCTCATCCTTTTGGATTCTTCACTGTTTTTTATTTGAGAGCCGAATAGGTTTTCATGTAACAGACAGTTTTGTTTCACCCCCAAAACCCAAGATTTTGTCGCAGTGAATTGTCTATTGAATCGCTGGCGGAGCAGCCGTTTACTGTTGCTATTGATTGTCAGTGTCGGCTCTTTTTCGGCGATCGACGATCGATCCGCGTTCGCCACCGGGACACCGGATCCCTCTGTGGCGGAGCAAGATCCTGATTTTGCGATTCAAGGCGAATACGTCGGTGACAACCGAGCGATGCAGGTCATCGCGGCCGGAGACGGCGATTTTGACCTGGTCATCTACGAAGGCGGTTTGCCCGGTGCGGGGGCCCAAGGTGAGCCACGGCGGATCGAGAGCGACATCGACACGGTCGAAGAACTGATCGAGTCGATGGGGATGAAAAAGGTCGAGCGGAAGAGCCCAACGCTCGGACGCGAGGCACCCGACGGAGCGATCGTGTTGTTTGATGGCTCCCCCGAAAGCGTCGAGAAACATTGGCAGAATGGTCGTTTGAGCGATGACGGTTTGTTGATGGAGGGGACCCGCACGAAGCAGCGTTTTCGCGATTACTCCCTGCACGTCGAGTTTCGCACTCCCTATGCCCCGAACGCTCGCGGGCAAAAGCGGGGCAACAGTGGAATCTATCATCAGGGTCGATTTGAAACGCAAATCCTCGACTCGTTCGGTCTCGAAGGGCTCGATAACGAGGCCGGTGGAATCTATACGGTCAGCTCGCCTTCGGTGAACGCGTGTTTTCCACCGCTGCAGTGGCAGACCTACGACGTCGATTTCACTGCCGCTCGATATGACGCGGACGGAAAGAAAACGTCGAATGCTCGCCTGACCGTTCGGCTCAATGGCATCATGGTGCAGAACGACGTGGAGGTGCCCGGCCCGACACGAGCGGCCTCTCTCAAATCCGGACCGGAACCGGGCCCGATTGTTCTGCAGAACCATAGCGACCCGGTTCGCTTTCGGAACATTTGGGTGATGCCCCGCGATGCCGAACGCGAAGCGGCGCGTCCGATCGTTGCCGGCTTTGAAAGGTTCGTGGGAACCGAATCCACCTCGATTGCCGATGCGGGGGAAGTGTTGATTGCCTCGCTCGCGTGCGGCGCATGCCACGCATATGACGAATCGTTGACGCCGTCGCAGCGTGGTCCCGATTTGTCGGAAGTTGCAGGGCGGGTTCGCGCCGATGCGATGGTTAGCATGATCGCTGACCCGCATCAAACGAAAATGGGGACAACCATGCCTGACCCGTGGCCGAATGCGGACGCCGCGACAAGGCAGCGAAACGCAAACGCGGTTGCCAGTTATCTGACGCTGCGAGGCAAGGGGCGTCTCGCCGATCGCGTGGTCAGTCAACGTCTCGCCGATCAGGGTGAGAAACTGTATCACGAAATCGGTTGCGTTGCCTGTCACGGACCGCTCGGCAAAGACGCCGGAAAGACACCCTTTTCGACTACCGTGCCGCTCGGCCAGACTCACCGTAAATACACCGTTCCGTCGCTGATTCACTTCCTGCAGAATTGTACGGATATTCGCGGCGGATCACGCATGCCCGCGATGGTGGGCTCTGCTCAAGAAGTCGCCGCGGTCGCCGCCTACCTGACCGCCGAAACCAGCGTCGGAGAGAATGAAGGCCTGCTCACTCGTAGTGTCTATCGCGGCAAATGGAAGAAGCTGCCGAACTTCGACGAACTCGAACCGGTTGCGACGAGCGAGGTGGGCACGTTGAAGATTGACGATATCAAACCGGGCAACTTCTTTGGTGTCGTTTTTGAAGCAAACATCTCGATCGAAAACGATGGCGACTACACATTCACTTTGTCGAGTGACGATGGCTCGGCCTTGCAGATCGGTGAGCATCGGCTCGCCCATGATGGGATTCACGCGAGCAATTCGCGCGAGGCAACGTTCAGCCTGAAGGCCGGTGTTTATCCGGTCCGTATCGAGTATTTCGATGGCGGTGGGCAGATCGGGCTTTCGGTTCAGATGAGCGATCCGCGGTTAGGGCGAGATGACATCGCGGCATGGATCACCGACGGAGACGAAGGAGGCCCGGTCGACTTGCTGCCGAGTGTCTTCCAACCGGATGAGACGCTCGTTTCTTTGGGCCGAGAACTATTCCAGAGTGCCCAGTGCGTGAATTGCCACGCGTTTGATGACGACGAACTCGGTGATGCCAAGATGGCTTTGCCGCTCGATCAGTTGGTGCCGAGCAAAGGTTGTTTGGCGGACGATGTGAAGTCCCCTGCCGTCGACTACGGATTGGGCGCGACACAGTTGACCGCTATCGAATCGGCTCTCGACCGCAGGCGATCAGGCGAGTCGACCGAGCCGGATGACACGCGTCGTGTGCATGCGACTTTGATGGCGTTGAACTGTTATGCCTGTCACGATCGAGAATCGATCGGCGGGGTCGAGACGATTCGCGGTGAGTTCTTCCATTCGACCGTTCCGGAAATGGGGCTCGAAGGTCGCTTGCCACCATCGCTGACCGGTGTGGCGGACAAACTCAATGACCGATATCTCAAAGACGTGCTCGAGGAAGGTGCCAATGCCCGTGGGTACATGCACACGCGGATGCCGGCATTCGGTTATGAAGCGTTGTCTGAATTGCACGCGGCGTTGGTGAAGCTCGATCGCAGCGATGAGGTCGAGACCTATGAGGCAACCAAAACACTGCAGCAGGTTCAAATCGACGGTCGCAAACTTTGCGGGAACGCCGGTTTGTCGTGCATCAAATGCCACAGCTACAACGGTAACGACGCGGGAGGTTTGGGAGCGATCGACATGTTGATGATGCCTCAACGATTGCGTCATGAGTGGTTCCAACGGTATCTGCAAGATCCGACGAAATACCGTCCCGGCACCCGGATGCCTAACAGCTTCGTCGACGGCCGTTCGGCTCTCGTTGATATCGACGGGGGAGATCCGGCGCGGCAGATCGATGCGATTTGGCAGTACCTGTTGATGGGAACCGACGCGAAAGAGCCGCAGGGGTTGAACCAAAAAGCAATCGTTCTCACGGCCGCGCAGCGTCCGCGGATCTACCGAAACTTCTTCACCGGGGTCAGCCCGCGTGGGATTGGTGTCGGCTATCCGGAAGAGGTGAACGTGATTTGGGATGCCGAGCAGATGTCGCTCGCGAGGGTTTGGAAGAACGGGTTCGTTGACGCGTCGAAGCACTGGCGGGGACGCGGCCAAGGCAGCCAACAGCCGCTCGGAGATGCCGTTGTGAGCGTGGATGCGGGATCGCCGTTGGCGGTCTTGTCGGGTGCGGCAGAATCATGGCCAAAAGAATCAGGGCGTGATCGTGGCTATCAAATGCGTGGGTATCGGCTCGACAAGGAAGGCAATCCGAAGTTCCGGTACTCGATCGGAGAAATCGCCGTTGAGGATTACCCGGTGCCTGATGAGAACGGACTGCGGCGCGAGTTTGTCATCGAAAACCCCGAGGCACCTTCCGATGGTGTTTTGGTTTGGCGAATCGCCCAAGGCAAAATTGAACCTGTCGACGAAGGCTACCGGATCGACGGTCGCCTCGTCGTATCGGTCGATGGTGTCGACGTTCAATTGATCGACGTTGACGGTTCGCAATCGCTGCGGGCGGTCATTCCCGCCGGCACGGCCACAAAGGTGACACAGGTTATTCGTTGGTAGCGTTTCTTTGCCGGTGCCAGTGAATCGCGGGTGAGTGGTTCGCTGGTATCTGTGAAGAGTGTCGGTGCTCGTGGCTGTTGTCGCGCGCTTTCTTTCTACGTTTCGTCTTTTGTTTTTTAAGCCATGTTTCGACTCCAAACACACTTGTTGCTTCTGGTTGCTGCCTGCTCGTGGGCGGCGCCGGCCATCTCCGCCGAGCCGACCGAAAACGACTACTACCGCATCACGACGTTTGAGCTTCCTGAAGGTGAAGTGATCGAGGCCTGTGGCTTCCAACGGATGCCCGATGGAAAGTTGGCGGTGTGTTCACGCCGTGGGGATATCTTCATGGTTTCCGACCCGCTCGCCGAGAAAGTGTCCGCGGCCCAGGTCAGCGTTTACGCCCGAGGCTTGCACGAGCCGCTCAGTTTGGCGGAGCGTGACGGGTGGCTGTACGCCGTTCAACGTCCGGAAGTGACCCGTATGAAAGACACCGACGGTGATGGATTGGCGGATGTGTTTGAAACCCATGCCGACGGTTGGGGAATTTCAGGTGACTATCACGAATACGCGTTCGGGTCGAAGTTTGATGCAAACGGTGACATGGTTTTGACACTGTGTCTGACCGGATCGTTCACGAGCAAGGTGCCGTTTCGTGGGTGGGCGATGAAGGTCACTTCCGACGGAGAAACCTTGCCCATGACCAGCGGTGTGCGATCGCCCGGCGGGATCGGTACCGATCTGCACGGCAACATTTTCTACACCGACAACCAAGGTCCGTGGAACGGAACGTGTGGGCTGAAGTTGCTCCGGCAAGGGAAATTTGTGGGACACCCTGGTGGATTCCAGTGGTATGACTCCGCGCCGTCCATGGGGCCACGACCGACCGAGCCGGAGAGTGGCAGCCGGATGCATGTGGAAGTGAAAAAGATCCCCGAGTTGATTCCACCGGTGATCATGTTCCCTTACGACAAGCTCGGGAAAAGCGCGTCGGGGATCGCCTGCGACACCACGGAAGGAAAATTCGGCCCGTTCCCGGGACAGCTCTTTGTCGGCGATCAAACGCAAAGCCGAATCATGCGGGTGTACTTGGAAGAAGTCGACGGCGTTTGGCAGGGAGCCTGTTTCCCGTTTCGCAGTGGATTCGGATCGGGGAACGTGGGTGTTGAGATGGATGCCAGCGGCGCGTTGTTTGTTGGTGGAACCAACCGCGGTTGGGGATCGGTTGGGCGACACCCATTCGCGGTGGAGCGTCTCGATTGGACCGGCAAGGTGCCGTTCGAAATCAAAGAGATGCGTTTGACCGACGACGGATTCGAGTTGGAGTTCACCAAACCGGTCGATCGTCAGTCGGCTGCCGCTGTGGATTCATACAAGATGTCGACGTACACGTACCAGTATCGTTCCGAATACGGCAGCCCCGAAGTCGACGCGACTGAGCCAACGATCACTGGTGTCTCAGTGTCCGATGACACGATGCGAGTGCGACTGTCGGTGGACGGTTTGCAACTGGGACATGTGCATGAATTGCACGCTGACGGCGTGAAGAACAGCGAGGGCAATCGTCTGCTGCACCGAGTCGGCTACTACACGCTCAACCGGATGCGTGGCTCGGCTGAGTAACTTGGTGAGCAGCCCGATTCGGTTTGGCTGTGCTCGCGGGTTTGTTGATTTGATGAGAGCTCCGAAGCCAACGAAACGATATTAGCCCGATGCGCGAGCGAGTGGTTGTGTGTGATCCCTCGCTGGCCGAGCAGTTGATTTACTACCCCGCAGCGCAAGCAAGGGATGCGGTTGCTGCACTCGCTTGCCGGGCTGTTGATATATTCGTTTAACGGGCAGCCGTAGGCGACCTACTTGCCACTGCACGTCGCCTACGGCTGCCGGTTAAACGAAAATAGGTTGGCTCTTGATTAAATCGACAGCCCGTGTTGCCGCGGCATCATGGCAATGCGTCAAACCGAACGGCGTGGACGGTCTGTCGATTTTTTTCGTCGTTGAGCATGACAAGTACTTGGTTCTCGTCATCGGAGAACCGTGCGCGAAGGATTCGCTCGTTGGGAGATTTGGCAGTGATGTCGCCGATGGGGTGGAATTTTCGAAGGCTCCAAAGTCGCGAGTTGCTATCCCTGTCAATGCTGACGAGGAACTTTTCATCTCGGCTGATCGAGAGTTTGAACACGGCTTTGTTGTGCCCTTGTAAGACCGCAGTTTGAGATTGCGATTCGATGTCCCAAACTCGGATCGAGGAGTCGATGTGGCCGGTGATCAGTGTCGTGTTGTCATTTAAGAACACTCCGCAGCAAGTGCCGTCACCTGCATCGACCGACCATTTCAAGTGAAAGTCCTGAGTAGAAAAGACTTCTAGTTGTTCGTAGTACCCGCCTACGAGTAGCCATCGCCCGTCGTTCGAAAATGAGACAACTTCCGCGCTGTCGGTGAACTCCCGTTCAAATACTTTCTTTCCATCGTCTACCGACCAAACATGCAAGCGTCGGTTGGTGCATGTAGCGGCAGCCAATCGACCGTCCGGTGAAAGTGCTACTGAAGTGATCCACTCGTCTTCGGATGGCGTAAAGCCAACGGAAAGCTGCTTGATGATTTTCTTGGAGGATAGGTCTGCGATCGCGACGCGTCCGGAATCGACACATGCGATCGCCCGCGATTGGTCGAGGCTGATACCGACCCACTCTTCATCCTCATGGTGTTTGTCGGTGTTGAGTGTTCGCCATCGCTTCGACGGTGTTGTGTATGGTTCGGTGGCGTCCGCAGCGATAGTGGTGGGTGTCCACTGGGTAAGGTCCGCGTCATCGCGTTCTAGCAGGATGAGTTGACTATTCGTGTCGAGCAGAATCGCCTGCTTTCCGCTTTGCAGGCAATCGAAGTCTGCAATTGTCAAGTCAAGCGAAGTGATCGGGCGAAAGATATTAGCAGTCGCGTTGTAAGCAACAATTTTCCCGTCTTCGCCTGTGCTCACCAGCCACTCGTCATCGAGATAGGCCAACGACATGCACGGGCCGTTGTGAAGATAGTCGGCGTGAGACGGACTGTTCATCGGTGGCGTTTCTTGGGCCCGATCCGGCAGTGATGCATAGCCCGTCGGCGTGACCCACGTTTTAACCAGGCCACCTCCGTTACCGGCAGCCAAGCGTGTCATCTGCGCATTGCACGCCATCGATTCCGTGGTGTAGTCAATCCCACTGAGTCGTCCGATTGGATTCCACTCGTTCGTTAAGGTGCCAAGTAAAATTGATGTCTTTCCCCGATGGTGCATAGCCAGCGACTTGCCGTCGGCTGTCAGGCTGAACAGAGTCCGAGTGTTGCCCGGTGTGATCGATACGGTTGGTGTGCCTGTCGCAACATTTTGAAGCGAAGTCGATTCTTCCTTGGCGACTAGGATTTGATGGGTGTCCCCTACAAAGTCGACTTGAATGTTGCGAGTACCGTTGTAGATAGTGCGTGCGATTCCTTTGTCGCTTTCCCAGATGTAAGTGTCACCATACCGAGATGCGATGGCCAGCCACCGGTCATCATGGGACCACGCGAGCGACTCGACTGTCGTCGGCACGCCTTCGATGGGGTGTGATACCGTCAGGTCATCTGGTGAGACGATTACGACCCCGTTGAGTCCGTGTTTGCTGTTGCTGACTCCAACGGCGATTCGGGAGCCGTCTTCAGTGATCGCGAGCCCATCGAGTGCGCCCGAGTCGAGATCGAGCCGTTCGGTCTCACGCTGGAGTGAAAAACTGAATCGTTTGAGCACGCCGTCGCTCGACGTGCTCCAGATATCTTTGTCAGATTTCGAGACCGCGACTTCGGTGCCGGTGCCGTCGTGCTGTCCGAGGATTCGATACCTCGCATTCAGTAGAGCGTTGAGCCACTTCCAACTGAAGTCTCGATGGTCGATGGGGTAACCACTGATCGGATACTTGTCGAGAATCGCACGCGCGTTGGGGAGTCGGTTTTGTTGATAGATCCGATATGCCTGCTGTATATCGGTTTCGTAAATAGTTTGTCTCGCTAGTGCCTCCTGTCGCTGTGCTTCCTCTTCGGCTTGCTGGGAGACCAGCAATAGTCGGTCGGCGCGGGCGCGTTGCCGATTGGATCGCTCGAGGGCTTCGGTAAGTTGCGCTTCATGACGCAGCAAATGCGAAGAGAAAAGCGAGAGGCCCCAGACGCCGGCAACAAGTAATGCGATGCAAACAAATACCAACGCTGCTGTGGAGGGCGAACGTCGGCTCCAACGATAGAACTCTTCCCACATCGGGACCGGTCGAGCCAGCGTCGGCTGTCCGTTGAGGAATCGCCGGATGTCGTCGCGGAGATGCGCGGCGGTGGCGTAGCGTTTATCGATATCCTTTTCGAGACACTTCATGCAGATCGCATCAAGGTCGACGGGGACTTCTCGACGGATGGAGCGAGGACGTCGAGGAGTTACGGTTTCAAGTGCGAGGTGTGTTGCGCCGATCGTCTTCCGCTGAAACGGGCGTCGACGTGTGAGCAGTTCATACAGGATAACGCCGAGAGAAAAGACGTCGCTCGGGTAGCTCACTCGTTCATGAAGTGCCGCTGACTGCTCCGGAGACGCGTAACCGGCGGAGCCAACCGGGCAGCCCGTTTCGGTGAGGTCTCCTGTTTGTTCTCGCACCCGTGCCAAGCCGAAGTCGGTGATCCGACCGATGTAGTCGGCGAGTGAGTCCAAGGGCATTGCGGTTGCGTTTGGATTGCGCAACTGCAGCAAGATGTTGCCCGGTTTGAGGTCGCGGTGCAGGATGCCTTGTTCGTGTGCCGAGTGCATTCCATCGGCGAGTGATTCGATCATTGCCGCCGCTTCGGTGAGATCGATATCGCTGGTCTGCAGTTTCAGCCACTGCGACAAACTCGGGCCTTCCACGTATTCGGCGGCGATGAACGGTGTTCCCGAGGCGACCCCAGAATCGTAAACGCCGATCAAGTTGGAGTGACGTAGTTGTGCGGCGGAGGTTGCTTCGTGATGAAAACGCTGCAGAGCACGTCGGTTGAGCAGCAGATTTTGATGCGGGATTTTGATCGCGACTTTGCGTTTTAGCAGCGAGTCCTCGGCGAGGTAAACCCTTCCCATACCGCCGGCGCCGATCAAACGAATGATGTCAAACCGGCCGAGTGTGCGGATCGATTCGCTTTGGAATTCGTCGCTGAGAAAACCACCGTCAATCTCAAACGCCAGTGGTCCTGTGGCCGCATTAGTGAGACCACCCGTGTCAACGCTGGTGTGCTGCGTTTGGATGCCGCCTTGTGTTTCCACATAAGAGTGGTCGTCGACGGTCGATTCGGTTATCGCTTCGTCACGCCTGGACCGGTGGTTTGTTGCGGCGTGCAGCCAATCTGATAGATAGCGGTGCAACAAAATAGTGAACTCTGTAGATGACTCTACGTGGGCGATGAACGGGCTGGTTGGAATCCTCCGCGTGTTGAGATTGCCAATCAGGGTCCGCGCCTTCGACTGCATTTTGCAGAGTCGGCACATTGGCATTGCTAACGCCGGGCGGGACGCGGGTTAGCAAGGACACACTGTCTTATTGTAACCCATCGCCGGTGGCCACGTGGCAAAAGCCGGCGGCACGTAAGAATGCGAACTCGTGATCGGATCTGCGGTGAACAGTTTGGTGATCAAACGGTCGCTATGTAAGTCGGCAGCACTTGTGTATTCAAGCCACGTGCGTGTTAAAGCGGCATTGCCGTGATATTGCGAGCCTGGACTGTGCTGGGGGCAGTTGGCCCGGGCGCGGCGCACGCTTCTGAGCTTGATCGCCCAAGCGTGAAGGCCTGAGCGTGAAGGCCAGGTTGGGGGCTCGGGAAAGCCCCGTGCGTTTGCCACGTCGCCGCCCTGTGGCGACGACGTCAACTTGCCGTACTCGCGAAGGCTTACGAGTAGAAGTTGTAAGCCTTGTTATTCGGGTCGAAGTCGTCGTCGGTCAGTCCAACGTTCACCTTCAGGTTGAGGTAGTTGTATTCCTCGATGACCTGGCCGGGTTGCCCTTCGCGTGTTGGCCAGTTGTAGGCGATGTAGCGAATCGGCATGTTGAGTTGGTCGTCCATGAAGACCTGAGCTTGGTAGAACTCGGCGTCGGGACGTTGGGTCGGTTGGGTGACTTCGAGCACGGTGCAGACACGGTCTTTAAGTTTCGCGCCTCGGCGGAACTCGCACGTCACGTCTTCGTAGCGGAGTGCTTTCTCGCCGCGCTCGATGAGTTTGACGATCATCTTTTCGACACCGATCTCGGTCAGCGGGTATCGTTGTCCTCGCATCGCGAGCATGCCGTCGACGGGCAGGCTCACGGTGGGCAGGAACCGGCCTTTGAAGCCTCCCTCGTGTGCCGTGAGTTTTCCGTCGTTTCGGTTTTCAACGTAAATGACTTCACGTCCTTTAACCGACGACGGTTTGAGGAAGTTGATGTAGACGCTGAACGGCTGGACGATCTGTCCGCCGGAGACCTTTCGGTTGCGGACTTTGATCGCCATGTATTCATGCTCACCGATCGTACCGTCGATCTGTTCGCGTTTGACCAAGATCGCTGTGTAATCGCGAACTTGACTGCGCGAGATTTCGAGCGATTGGCGGGCCATCTCGAGGCCGCGTTTGAGCGCCGCTTTGCCGGGGACTTCCCGCGGGACTTCGGCTTTGGGGACCGACATCGCGTTTGCGACGCGGTGGACTGGGTTGGCCCATTGAGGGTTGCCCGGTGATTGTGCAGCGACCCGAGTGTTCATCGCGGTAGACATGAAGCCACCGGTGAGTAATCCCGTGGTCAATCCTAAAAACTGGCGACGTGGCGTTTTCATATTCTTATCCGTTCAGCGAAGTCCGTTTGCTGTTGATCCGGTCCGATGGACCGACGCACTTTCCAGGGAGGTGCGTGTGCTTTGTTAAGACATCGACTGCTGCGAATCGTTGCGCCAGCGAGCGGGATGCCTGCCCGCCCGACCCGTGTAACTGACACAAGCCGCATGTCAGTGAGATTCGCGATGGAGTGATGCTGCCGTGAAACTAGCAGAGTGTTGCTTTCGGCGACCAGCCAGATTGTGAAATTTGACTTGCCACTGACCGAGTCCTTACCCTAATGAGGTACCGCCCGACCTTTCCGGTCAGGCAAGCGGTGAGGACCGTTTGTGTTCCGAGTTCCACTTAAACACGAGAGAAAAGATGAAAAACCGAATGGTGGCTGGACTGGCCGTGTTGTTGATCACCTCCGCGTCGGTATTCGCCGCGAATGCTCATCTCAACAAAGAGGTGGATTTGGAAGGCGTCAAATGTGTGGTGGCTGATCGCGACGCCCAGGCCGGCAAAACGGCTGAATACAAGGACGGAAGCGTCTATTTCTGCTGTGGCGGGTGTGCAGGGAAGTTCGCCAAAACGCCCGAAAAATTCGCTATCGCCGCCAATCGGCAGTTGGTGCAGACCGGGCAGTACACTCAAACGGGGTGCCCGTTCAGTGGCGGTTCCGTTGACGAATCGACCGTGATGAAAGTCGACGGAGCCAAGGTCGGATTCTGCTGTGGCAAGTGCAAGGCTCGGGTTGAGTCCGCCGAGGGCAAAGATGCCGCGAAGATGGTCTTTGGCGAGAAAGCGTTCGCTAAGGGTTTCAAGAAGGTCGAGAAAGAGGGCTAGTTCACCTTCGTTTCACGCTTCGTGCGAGATTAACTGTTCACGCGATCAGCCCGGGATTCGTTCCGGGCTGTTTTCGTTTTCAGGGCTCGTTTCGTTTGGTGCTGGTTTATCCGAAGCAGACGCCGTCTTCGGTTCAAGCGCGCTGTGAACGCTCGGTCATCGAGCGGAGTTTTTTGGTCAGGTCCCGCGTGATTGCGGATTCTCGCATCCGCCACGTCCAGTTCCCTTTTGGTTTGCCGGGGACGTTCATTCGTGCTGCGTTGTCGAGGCCGAGGAGGTCTTGCATTGGAATGATCGCGGTATCGCTCGCGGACTGCAAAACCGCATCGATCAACTGCCAGTGCACCGGTTCGCCGGCGACGTGATCGTGTTCGGCGATCCAAGTCTTTAGAGGGTCCGGTTCGTTCGGTTTGCGTTGCTTCAGCCATCCAACGAGCGTGTCGTTGTCATGCGTCCCGGTGTATCCCACCGAGTCGATTGGATAAGTATCGGGGCGGTGGAAGTTGTCGTCAGGGTTATCAAACCCGAATTGCAGGACGCGCATTCCCGGGAAACCGAGTGCCTCGCGGAGTTGGTGGACTTCTTCGGTAATCAGTCCCAAGTCTTCGGCGATGAAGGGCAGTTCCCCGAGTTCTTCCCGGGCGGCGTCGAATGGTTTGGTGCCCGGTCCCGGTTGCCATCGGCCTCCGACGGCGGTTTTGGCCGTTGCGGCGACCTCCCAGTAGGCTTCGAAACCCCGGAAGTGATCGACGCGGAGGAGATCGAACTGGCGCATCGCGGATCCAAACCGCTGGGTCCACCACCGGTAGTGGGTTTTCTCCAACGCGTCCCAGTTGTATTGCGGGTTGCCCCAGAGTTGGCCGGTTTTGCTGAAGTAGTCAGGCGGGACACCGGCGACGAGCGTCGGTTTGCCATTTTCGTCAACCGCGAAGAGCGATTGGTTGGCCCACACGTCGGCGCTTTCGTGGGCGACAAAAATCGGCATGTCGCCGCAAATTCGTACGCCAGCGTCGTTTGCGTGCTTCTTGAGTGCCTGCCACTGGCGGTCGAACAGGAACTGCTTGAAGTTTGAGTAGTGGATCGCTTCGCACAGCTTTTCATCCCAATCCGCGAGCGCTTTGGGCTGCCGCGTGACCAATTCGAGAGGCCATTTCGACCAATCCGATTCGTCGAGATGTCGCATGATGGCTTCGAAGCGTGAGAAGTCTTCCAGCCATGCCGCGTGTTTCTTGCAGAAGGCGAGCAGCGGTGCACGCAGCGGGTGGGAAGCGGTGTTTTGGAACCGTTCGAACGCTCGGCTGAGGGCTGCTTCCTTGAAAACCGCGACGGTTGCGAAGTCGACGTGGTCGGGTGACGTGGCGGTTTGCTGGGTGGCCGGGGCGGAAACGGCAGCCGCGACGCCACCTCCGTCGCCTTCGCCGGTGATGTCCTGCGGTGTTTGGAATTCAGCCGAGTCTGCGTTGCGGCTCTGTTCTCTCGCCTGTTCGATGTCGGACGGGTTCAGGAGACCGTCTTTGACCAGCCCGTCAACGCTGATCATCAGCGGGTTGCCCGCGAAAGCCGAATAGGCACTGTAGGGCGAGTTGCCGTCCGCCGGGGGGGAGAGCGGCAGGATTTGCCAGATCGATTGGCCGGCCTCGGCCAAGAAATCAGCGAACCGGTACGCCGAATCGCCCAGGTCTCCGATACCGTCGTCGCCCGGGAGACTGGTGATGTGCAGAAGTACGCCGGACGAACGAGGGAATTTCATGGCGTTTTTATTCGATGAGCGGGAAAGGGAGGCGCAAACTCTCGGCGAAAGTCGGCCTGGCGGCGGAATGCGTCAATCTTGGGCGACACAAGCGACGATTGATGAAAACAGTGGCAGTTTGACGGTTTGCCGTCACGCTGTCTGCCCTAGTTCGTCAAAGTCAGCAGGTGGACTGCACAAACGGTGCACAAACGGGACCAAAATCCTCGCGTTGCCCTTTGCGAATTCAAGTTTTAGGGTTACATTTCACCTTCGACTATCGCCCCCCGGTATCCCGCAACGCGTCCCAACTGTCTGCCGCCCACTCTCTGGATCTGAGCTTTTTGTGGAATTGTGCCCTCCACATAGCCTCAATTTTGGTCCCGAGAGATTTTTCGTTTCAAGATTGCCCTATGAAAGAGATGTCCGCTCGGTCTGGACATTTTCGTTTGGCTCGTTTGAAACGGCTTGCTGTGAGTGCAGATCTCGGCACGTCTGTTGTGATTGGGCACGAGGATATCGCCGGTTTCGGTAGTCCAACCTAAATAAGTTTAGTCATCTCACTCGTTTCCGGCGTTGGACGGATCTGGCCGCACCGAAATGGTGGCAGATCTCGGCTCCGGGGCGTGTGAATTTGTTCTTCCCCGCGAAGGAGCTTTCCTCTCGATGGCAACCACGACTCAGCGTCGACTTGAGCCCACCAGTGTCCGTAAGTTTGGAACCGGCTTGGGCCAGTTCGAATTGCCGGACCTGACCGCACTACAAACCGCATCGTATTCCGCATTCCTGCAAGCCGATTCAGCGAGCACGGAACGGAAGGACCAAGGTTTGGAGTCCGTGCTGAAGGAAATTTTTCCTATCAGCAGTTACGACGGCAACACGACGCTGGAATACCTGCGTTACGAACTCGGTAAGCCTCGCTATACCGTGCAGGAATGTCGCCAATTGCGTCTGACCTATGGTCGCCCGATGCGAGTGTGGTTGCGTTTGAACCGCGAGGAACCGATCGAGGAAGAGGTCTATCTGGGCGACCTGCCGATCATGCTCGGCGGTGGTGAGTTCGTAATCAACGGTGCCGAGCGCGTCGTAGTGAGCCAGTTGCACCGTAGCCCCGGTGTCGACTTCGTGCTCGAGCAAGACACGACCACCGACCGGAAGTTGCCTTCGTGCCGCGTGATCCCTGAACGTGGTTCGTGGATCGAGGTCAACGTGACCAAGAAAGATTCGCTCACCGTGCGGATTGACCAAAGCGGTAAGTTCCCAGCAACGATGCTGCTTCGGGCAATGGACCCGATGTACAGCACCGACGCGGAGTTGCTGTCGGCGTTTTACGAAACCAAGACGATCAAGGTCTCAGGCGGGCCGGACGCGCCGAAGCTCGAAAACAAAATCTGCGTCGACGACGTGGTCTACCCGAGCGGTCATGAGCGGGCTGGCGAAATCATCGTCGAGCCTGGGCACAAGATCAGCACCGAATTGGCCGAAACCATCTGCGCCGCTGGTGTGACTAGCGTCGAGGCGATGGATTTGCCGAAAGTGCCGCTGATTTTCCACACGCTCGCGGAAGATACGACGGCGAGTCACGAAGAGGCGTTGCTGCGGATCTATCAGCGTCTGCGTCCGGGGAACCCGCCGCAGCTTGAGAAGGCTCGCACGCTCTTCCAAGAGAAGTTCTACGACGAAAATCGATATCGCCTCGGCAAAGTCGGGCGTTTCCGCCTGAACCGCAAGCTCGGTTTGGAAGTCGGCGAAGACGTCATGACGCTCCGTCCGGACGACATGATCTCGGCGATCCGTTACCTGATCGATCTTTTCGACGCGGATAGCGATGCGGAAATCGATGACATTGACCACCTCGGCAACCGTCGTTTGCGAACGATTGATGAGTTGGCCAGCGAAGAACTGCGAAAGGGTTTCTTGAAACTCCGTCGTACGGTTCAGGAACGCATGAGCGTGAAGGACGCTCAGGACATGACTCCGCGTTCGCTGATCAACCCGAAGAGTGTGTCGGCAGCGATCGATTACTTCTTTGGCCGCGGTGAACTCTCGCAGGTCGTTGACCAGACGAACCCACTCAGCCAGCTCGCTCACGAACGTCGTCTGTCGGCTCTCGGGCCGGGCGGTTTGAACCGGAAGCGTGCCGGTTTTGAGGTTCGCGACGTGCACATTTCTCACTACGGACGGATTTGTCCGATTGAGACGCCTGAAGGTACGAACATTGGTCTGATCAGCTCGTTGGCGATCTACGCCGGCGTTGACGACTACGGGTTCTTGATCACTCCGTTCCGCAAAGTGGTCGACGGTAAGATCAGCGATCAAACGGTTTGGCTGCGTGCAGACGAAGAAGGTGAGTCGTATGTGGCTCCCGCCGATACCGAGGTTAAAGACGGTGCATTGGTCCCAGGGCCGAACTTGATCGCTCGTTTCCGTAGTGACTTCGAAATCGTGTTGCCTGAACAGGTCAGCTACATGGACGTCGCTCCGGCACAGATGGTCGGTGTGTCGGCAGGTTTGATTCCGTTCCTCGAGCACGATGATGCGAACCGGGCACTCATGGGTTCGAACATGCAGCGGCAAGCGGTGCCGTTGCTCGTCGCCGAACCGCCAATTGTCGGTACCGGGATGGAACGCGAAGTCGCCAAGAACAGCGCGATGGTCGTTCGTGCTCGTCGCGCCGGAAAGGTGACCTACGCCGACGCCACTCGTATCGAAGTCGGCAGCGATCACTATCCGCTGAAGAAATACCAAGGTCTCAACGAACGTACCTGCCAAAACCAAAAGCCATTGGTGACGGTCGGCGACAAGGTTGAGAAAGGCCAAATCATCGCTGACGGTGCGGCAACTCGATTGGGTGAACTCGCCCTCGGACGCAACGTATTGGTTGGGTTTATGTCGTTCGACGGATTCAACTACGAGGATGCGATCATCATCAGCGAGGAGTTGGTTCGTAACGACACCTACACCTCGATTCACATCGAAGACTTTGACGTCGAGATCCGCGAAACGAAATTGGGGCGTGAGGAATTCACTCGCGACATTCCAAACGTTTCGGAGAAGGCACTACGGAACCTCGACGAAAGCGGGATTGTTCAAGTCGGGACGTATGTGAAGCCTGGTGATATCTTGGTCGGAAAGGTCAGCCCGAAGAGCAAGACCGAACTGACACCGGAAGAGAAATTGTTGCACGCAATCTTCGGTCGTGCCGGTGAAGACGTGAAGAATGATTCGCTCGAGGTGCCTTCGGGTATCGAAGGGATCGTCATCGACACTCACAAATTCTCTCGCCGCATGAGTCTTGGCGAAGAGGAGCGCAAGCAGTTCGAGAAAGAGCTCAAGCAGCACGAAACCGAAGGCAACGATGAGATTGCTAGCACGTTCGAGTCGCTGATCCGTGATCTCGAGGCGGTTGCGGGAACCAAACTGAAGGATGCTACCGGAACGCCTTTGGCCGACGGTCAAGATCCGAAGTTCGTTGCCGAGCGTGCGACGAGTTTCCGATTCGATTTGGTGCTCGATCAGATCGACGAGTCGAAGAAGGAAGACGTCGAGAAGGTTTACGCGTCGCAGTGGCAGAACGTCGAAAACGCAATCGACGAACGTGATCGCAAGCTGAACTCGATGAAACGCGGCGATGAACTTCGCAGCGGTGTTCTTCAGATGGTCAAGGTTTACATCGCGACCAAACGAACGATCAGTGTCGGTGACAAGATGGCCGGTCGTCACGGAAACAAAGGGGTCATCGCGAAGATCCTTCCGATCGAAGACATGCCGTTCCTGCCTGACGGAACGCCGATTCAAATCATGCTTAACCCGCTGGGCGTTCCCTCGCGGATGAACGTGGGGCAGATTTTGGAAACTCACCTCGGGTGGGCCGGTGCCAAACTCGGGTTCCAAGCGATCACGCCGATCTTCGATGGTGCGTCGGAGTCCGAGATCAACGATTGTCTCGCCGAAGCCGGGTTGCCCGCTCACGGGAAGATTCGTTTGACCGACGGTCGAACCGGTGAGCCGATGGAGCAAGAGACAACGGTGGGTTACATCTACATGTTGAAACTGCACCACCTCGTTGATGACAAGGTTCACGCCCGTAGCACTGGGCCGTACTCGCTCATCACGCAGCAGCCACTCGGCGGGAAAGCTCGCTTCGGTGGTCAACGCTTCGGAGAGATGGAAGTTTGGGCTCTCGAGGCGTACGGTGCGGCATACATCCTGCAGGAATTGCTCACCGTTAAGAGTGATGATGTTGAGGGACGAACCAAGATCTACGAATCGATGGTCAAGGGTGAAAACACCTTGGAAGCGGGCACGCCAGCCAGTTTCGACGTGTTGACCAACGAGATTCGTGGTCTGGCACTCAACATGCAGCTTGAAAAACGCCCAATCTAGACGGGAGTTTTCTCTCGAGTGCGGCATCGGGCGAGTCCATTGAGTGATCTCGCCATTGCCGCACCGCCAGAAAAAGTTTCCGTCACCGGAATAAATGACGTTGGGCGAATGCCTGACTGTATCGCGACAAAATCGCTTGAAACCTTCCACTTCAAAATGCTCGACTCCCCCGCCGAGTTTCTCAGGCCCGGGTAATGAGCAAAGAGCTAATAGCTAAAGGCTTCTTCCATGTCAGTTGGCGAAACCAGCAACTACGATCGCATCAACGATTACGCTTCGGTACGCATCTCCTTGGCGCGTCCCCAAGACATCAAGAGTTGGTCGTTCGGTGAGGTCAAGAAACCCGAGACGATCAACTACCGTACCTACCGTCCCGAGAAAGACGGCCTGTTCTGCGAACGTATCTTTGGACCTGAAAAGGACTGGGAATGCGCCTGCGGTAAATACCGTGGGATGAAATACAAAGGGATGATCTGCGACCGTTGCGGCGTGAAGGTCACCCACTCGCGCGTCCGTCGCAAACGCATGGGCCACATCGAGTTGGCCGCTCCCGTCGTTCACATCTGGTTCTTCAAGGCGATGCCATCGCGTTTGGGCAACCTGCTCGCGATGAAAACCAGTTCGCTCGAGAAGGTGATCTACTTCCAAGACTACGTGGTCATCGATCCCGGCGAGACTGAACTCGAGTCGCTGCAGTTGTTGACCGAAGAAGAGTATCGCGCCGCACGCCAGCAATACGGTCCCGGTTCGTTCGAAGCCGACATGGGTGCCGAAGCGGTTCGTAAACTGCTCAACAAACTCGATCTCGTTCCGTTGTCGGAGCAGTTGCGTGTCGACCTGGAAGAAACCGGCAGCAAGCAAAAGAAGAAGGACCTGATCAACCGGTTGAAGATCGTTGAGTCGATCCGTGACAGCGACAACCGTCCTGAGTGGATGGTTCTCGACGTGATCCCTGTGATTCCGCCGGATTTGCGTCCACTCGTTTTGCTCGACAGCGGTAACTTCGCGACGAGCGATTTGAATGACCTGTATCGCCGGATCATCAACCGCAACAACCGTCTGCGTAAGCTCGTCGATTTGAACGCGCCGGAAGTCATCATTCGCAACGAGAAGCGGATGTTGCAGCAGTCGGTCGACGCGCTGTTTGATAACAACCGTTGCAAGCGACCTGTGCTCGGTTCGTCGAACCGTCCGCTGAAGTCGCTGACCGACATGATCAAAGGGAAACAAGGTCGTTTCCGTGAGAACCTGCTCGGCAAACGTGTTGATTACTCCGCACGTTCGGTCATCGTGGTCGGGCCTCGTCTGAAACTGCACCAATGCGGTTTGCCGAAGAAGATCGCGCTCGAACTGTATCAACCGTTCATCATTCGCCGGCTGAAAGAACTCGGCCACGCCGACACCATCAAATCGGCGAAGAAGATGCTCGAGCGGAAGGACGAGGAAGTTTGGGATATTCTCGAACAAGTGATCACGAATCACCCCGTGATGCTCAACCGTGCTCCGACGTTGCACCGGATGGGTATCCAGGCGTTTGAGCCAACCCTCGTGGAAGGCAACGCGATTCACCTGCACCCACTCGTCTGCAAAGGCTTCAACGCTGACTTCGATGGAGACCAGATGGCGGTGCACTTGCCGCTTTCGATCGAAGCTCAAGTCGAAGCTCACACGTTGATGCTCAGTACCAACAACGTGTTTGCACCGTCCAACGGTAAACCGATTATGAGTCCTTCGCAGGACATCGTCATGGGTTGCTACTACATGACGGTGGAGCTGCCGGATCGTAAGGGCGAAGGCATGGTCTTCAGCGGTTACGAAGAGGTCGACTACGCTCTCGCTCAAGGGATCGTCGAACTGCACACCAAGATCAAGATGCGGTTGCCGAAGTTCCAGAAGCTCAAAACAGATGACGACACCGGCGTTTACGGTGAAGTCATCAACACCACGCCCGGACGTGTTCGGTTCAACGAAATGTTGCCCGACGGAATGGACTACTACAACCGCGCGATGCGCAGTGGTGACTTGGCCAAGACGATTAGCGACTGCTATCAACGTCTCGGGCGGAAACCAACGATTCACCTGCTCGACGATATGATGCAAATGGGCTTCCGTGAGTCGACCTGCAGTGGTCTGTCGTTCGCGACGGATGACTTGGTCACGCCGGACACCAAGCAGAAGTTCATCAAAGACGCCGAGAAGACGGTCATGAAGCACAAGAAGGCTTATGACCGCGGTCTGATGACGGGCAAGGAACGTTACAACCAGGTTCTCGACGCGTGGACTCATGCCCGTGAGGCGATCACGGCTGACATGATGAGCGCAATGGAGAACGATATCCGCGAAGGCGGCTGGTACATCAACCCGGTGTTCTTGATGTCGCACTCTGGTGCACGGGGTGGTATTGAACAAATTCGTCAGCTCGCCGGTATGCGTGGACTGATGGCGAAGCCAACCGGGGAGATTATCGAAACTCCGATTAAGGCAAACTTCCGCGAAGGCCTGTCGGTGCTCGAGTACTTCTCGTCGACTCACGGTGCACGGAAAGGTTTGGCGGATACGGCGTTGAAGACAGCCGACAGTGGTTACCTCACTCGTAAGCTCGCCGACGTGGCTCAGAACGTTGTGGTCACCATGCACGACTGCGGTACCACGCAGGGGATCACCAAGGGTGTCGTCTATCGTGGCGAAAAGGTCGAGGTTTCCCTCGCCGATTCGATCAACGGTCGGGTCAGTTTGAAGGCGATCGTGAACCCGGTTACCGACGAAGTGATCGTCGAAGCGGGTCAAATGATCACGCCGGAAATCGCTCGGAAGATCGAACAAATGGGACTGGAGAAAATCCAAGTCCGCACGCCGATGGCCTGCGACGCGCCGCTCGGTGTTTGCCGTTGCTGCTACGGAATGGACATGGCGACCGGATCGCTGGTGGAAGAAGGGATGGCCGTCGGGATCATCGCTGCTCAATCGATCGGTGAGCCTGGAACGCAGCTTACGATGCGGACGTTCCACATCGGTGGTAGTGTGAGCAAGCAGGTCGAAGAGTCGGACATCAAGTCCGCTCGCGATGGTGAAGTTCGCTACACCCGCATGAAGGCCGTTACGAACACCGAAGGACGTGACGTCGTGTTGACGCGAAACGGCCAGGTTATGTTGGTTGACGAACGCGGACGTGAGGTCGAGTCCTACGACATCCCGACCGGTGCGACACTGATGGTCAAAGAAGGTGACAAGGTCACCGCCGGCCAAGTCCTCTGCGAATGGAACCCGTACTCGATTCCGATTCTCTCGGAAGTTACCGGTAAGATCCGCTTTGAAGACGTCGTCGAAGGCGAAACGATGCGTCAAGAACGCGAAGCCTCCGGTAACACGCGTATCACGATCATCGACCACAAGGGTGACTTGCACCCGCAGCTCGTAATCGAAGACTCCGAAGGGCGTCCACTTCACGCACAGTACCTGCCCGAGCGGGCTACGATTTCGGTTCGCGAAGGCGACGAAGTCTTGCCAGGTACCGTGTTGGCTGAAATGCCTCGTGAGACCGGTGGGGTTTCGGACATCACCGGTGGTCTGCCACGGGTTACCGAGATTTTCGAAGCTCGGAAGCCGAAGGATCCTGCGGTTATCGCCGAAGTCGATGGGGAAGTTGAAATCCTCAGCGAGCGGAAGCGTGGTAAGCGAACGATTATCGTCCGCAGCGAATCGGGCATTGAACGCGAGCACCTCGTGCCTCACGGGAAGCACTTCCTGGTTCACACCGGCGACATCGTCAAAGCGGGACAGGCTCTCGTCGACGGTGCACTCGTGCCTCACGACATCCTGCGTGTCACCGGGGAAGAAGCCGTTCAGCAGTACCTGCTGCACGAAATCCAACAGGTGTATCGAAGCCAGCGTGTTGAAATCAACGACAAGCACGGCGAGATCATCATCGCTCGGATGTTGCGTAAGGTGAAGGTCGAGTCCGCTGGTGACACGAACCTGCTCCCCGGCAGCGTGATGGACCGGTTCCACTTCCGCAAAGCCAACCAAGAACTGCGTGGCTGCCTGAAGATTGCGAACCCTGGCGACACCGATTACGCCGAGGGAACGATCGTGCCGAAGGATGCGTTCGAGCAGACTAACGCGGAAGTCGAAGCGATGGGCGGAACACCTGCTAAGGGCAAACGTTGCAAGAGTGCGACGGCGAGTACTCAGTTGCTCGGGATCACCAAGGCGGCGGTTCAGTCGAACAGTTTCATCAGTGCTGCGTCGTTCCAAGAAACCACGAAGGTGCTGACCGAAGCCGCACTCGCAGGCAAGGTCGACAAGCTCGTCGGTCTGAAGGAAAACGTGATTCTCGGTCACTTGATTCCTGCAGGAACCGGTTTCCGGATCTTCCAAGAGTCGGAAGTCAACTACCGTCGCGAGGCCCTCGAAGAGCTCGCAGCGGCACCGGTTACCGCTCTCGAAGAATCGTTCCCACTTCTCGGTGGAGACGGCGAGACCGCAGAAGCATCGGCATCGAGCGGCGAATAGTCCGCCCGAGAGAATCAGCTCAATTCAGCAAAGCCAGTGGAAGAGATTTCACTGGCTTTGTTTTTTTCAATATTAATTGCAGAGCGCGGCGCGTTTGCGTGCGTGTCCGCCTCGCCGAAATGAATTAGGCGGTGAACCGGTTCTGAACGACCGAGGTTGGGCGAAAGAACTCGCGCAGCATTGCGTGTAGGTTCATTTGTTCTGAGAACGTCCTCCGCGCTTCGGCGGACTGCAGCAGCATTTGCTCGAATTCTTCCATGGATTCGTTCGAAAGACCTTCGTCCAAGTAAAGGCCGAGGAGGTCTTCGAATTTTGCGATGTTCATCGTCGTTTGTTCTGTATGCGGATCGAATACCAATGAACGACTACTCGAGTCGTGCATGCGGATGCGTTATCGGAAACAATTGCCTCAGCGTTTGGATGCAGAGATGCGGTGGATCCTGTGGATCGCTTACGCGGGTTCTGCACGGCCTTGGCGACAAACACCATCGTGGGGGAGGTGAGCACGTTACTCCCGCTGTTCGCTTGCGACTTTGCTGGAGTCTCGTATTTGCTCAATCGGACGGTGTGGCGACCTTCTTGAGGATCGCCACGCTTAGAAATGACTCATCGGGTTCGAATCTGAACTACCTGGAATCACTCAAAATTTGAATTCGTTCTTAGTGTTGAGATGAGCCGCGAAGCGAATGGATTGCGGCAGCGATCTCGCACTTGTTCGAGCCGTTTTTATTGTGAATTTTCTGCGATCCGGCCCCAATAAAATCACATTGAATCCAGCGTGCCCGCCCTGTGGAGGTGTGCGTTTCACTCCACCGGGGATCGTGTTGCAGGGATTCGGAAAGACGTAACGGCGGCATCGTCTGGTTTCGAATGGTGGCGTTATCACGGCAGCAAAGCCAGGTGATGAGAAGGTCGAGCGAGGTTCGATCAAGAGCGTTTCTAAGAATGATCCAGCCGATATCGTCAGGCTTTGGGGGCCGCATTCCGGCGATCGGTTTGTTGGTTCAATGGAGATCCTGGGGCTGACAATAGGTTATTAGCCCGAGGTGCAACGGTTTGTTGATTTATTCGTTTAACGGCAATACCGTTCAATTTTCGTTTAACCCGTGCCCGAAGGGTAGGTTGTGTTCCGTCAAGCATCGCCTACGGCTACCGGTTAAACGAAAACAGGTTGACTCTTGATTAAATCAACAAACCGGCAAGCGAGTGGTTGTGTGTGATCCCTTGTGATCGCAGCGGGCTAGTAAGCCGGCAGGCCGCTGCGGGGATCGGACCCGTTGAACCTCAACGATGTTCTAGCCGTGCCGGAAGAGCAGGAGGTCGGCGGCGAGCGTCACGTCCATCGTGTCGATCGAGCTGAGTCTCGCTTGCTGCGAGTGGCGGACAGCCCGGTAGGTCATCGCGAGGGCGTCGTGAATCGCGTCGGAATCGAGCGTCACTTGGTGTTTCCAGGTGCGTTGTTCGACGCATCGGAGGCCAGTACCTTCCATTTCCTCAATGATCATGTCCCCGCGGCGGCGGCGATGTCCGGCCTGTTGAACATGTTCACGAAGTTCAATGAGATCCTCTTCTCCCGGTACGGCGATGACGCAAATGCCCTCGGGTGACAGGCACCTTTGGATTTCTGTGATCGGGCGTCGTCCGAACAGTGAAACGATACGATCCACGCTCGCGTCGGCAACCGGCAGTTCCCGATCGGCATTTGCCAGCACCCAGGTCGCCGCCGGCCAACGACGTGCTGCGAGTTTGATGGCGGTTTTCGAAAGGTCGATTCCGCAGTAGCCATCCGGTTCATCGGAGAAGAGTGCCGGGCCAAAGTATCCTTCGCCGCAGCCCAAATCGAGAGTGCGAAAGGTCTTGTCTGCCCCCTTTTTTTCAATCCACGGCGAGAGTTCTGCGACGAGTCCCTCCGCGTGGCCGCGAGCTAGCCAACGGTGTCGGGCCATAACGGCATCGTCACAGTCGCCAGGAGTCTTCGATTTGCGATCTTGAGGTTGGGTCAGGTTCCAATGCCCCTGCTTCGCTCGGTCGAAATGGTGACGAGCGTCGCAGGTTAACCCTGCGTCTGATGGGACGAGGGTATTCTGGCAATTTCGGACGGTGCAGCGAAGTTCAAACATCACGGCATTCTATCGGAACGTTCGCGATCTCGTTGAGGGGCCTGTCTGACTCGGCGACGGGGAATCAAGATGCCAAGACCGAGATGCACCGTAGGTTCATGCTTTGAAGGAGCGGCTTCGTTATTGAACGAGTGTCGGTTCCAGAGCGTCGCCGTAGTTGAGGACCATCTCTTTGATTGTTGAGCGAATCATGCCGGGCGGGATGATCGCGTCGAATGCGTCGTCCACAATCATCTTGTTCGCTTCCCGCTCGAACGAAAGAAGGTGCGGAAAAACGTTCCCTTCCACCGGTGCGTTGATGTCGATGCAGACGACATCCGAGCCCGCGGTGAATGTCAGGTCCTCAAAGTCGATCCAGCGACGTTTCGGTGTGCGACGAGTCTGGAAAGTGATTCGTAGGTTTTGCGGTTCGTAGACGAGGTTCCACTGCGTGTGTGCCTGGGCGACGTCATCGAGAGCCTGCATGGCGTCCTCAATTGGCGTGTCTGATAGTGGCTCATTGGCGAACGAGCAGGCTTGGAGGAAACGCCGCTCGCTGTTGTTATTGGGCCGGCCGTGTTGACGTGCACGGGACGATGCCGTCCAGGTGGAGTTTGCTAGCGCACACGCGTTCGTGGAGTCGTGCTGAACGATGGGTTTGCCGTTGATGTATTCGATGATCGCTACGTCACCGCTCGCGTCGGTTATGAAGTAGTGGACCTTCTCGAGCCTCGCGATGAACGGCATCGGGGTGACTTCATCAAGGCTTTGGATTACTTCGTCAACGGTGGCCGAGTTGTCGAGTTGATACTGAACCCACTGCACGACGTTGACCGATGGCTTTCCGTTGGCATTCGTCGGGAAAGACGCGTCGTTGAGTTGCAGTAGGTCGACCGTGAGTCCTTTTTCGTTCATCCCTGCGAATGGAATTTCGCGTCCGAATTGAGCGAATGAGACGCTGCCGTAGCGTGAGGTCCACTGCGCCGGCGCGATTGGGGTGATGGCGGTCTTTTCGATGCCGCGCGGATTGACGATGAGCAACCCGCCTCCGGTGTTCCAATCATGATTCCGGGCCACGATGAGGTGGCCGGAATGATGAATCCGTATCACGGTGCACGCGGGTGCCGATTCAGCAAGCACGGTCAAGAAGAAAATCAATCCGATGCAAAGAAGGCTCTTCATCGAAGGTGCTCCGGTGTGAAGGTGCTCCGGTACGATTGGGGCTTGCTTTAGCATACACCTAATTGTGGATGGGCGTCGAAGCACCCATCCACAATAGAAGATGTCTCAGCCAGATTAGGAGTCGATTTCGACTCGTTCGCCGTGGTTGTCGCGGCAGTCAACTTCGAGGTGTTCGGGGAACAAGCCTTCGCTGCCGAGGATTTGCACGGTCATCTTGCCGGCGTCTTCCATTTCGGTGACGGCGCGGCGTTTCTTGTTATTCAGGAACGCAGCGACGGCGTCGTTGACGCGAACGGTGACACGTACGATGTGTTTGTTCTTGACCGCGAGTGCGAGCATCCGAACGACTTCGATGGACATGCTCTCGGGAGTTTTCACCAGACCGCGACCTTTGCAGCATGGGCAGTCTTGATAGATGCTGCGTTTGAGGCTCGGTCGGATTCGCTGCCGCGTCATTTCGATCAGACCGAACGGGCTGGTACGGAGGATTTTGGTACGAGCGCGATCTTTGGCCATCGCGTCACGGAGGACACGCTCGACTTTGCGGCGGTAGCTTTCTTTCCGCATGTCGATAAAGTCGTTGACGATGACTCCACCGAGGTCGCGCAGTCGAAGTTGCCGGGCAATTTCCTTTGCGGCCGAGACGTTCAGGCGGAACGCGTTTTCGTCTGCCGATGCGTTGCCACGGAAGTTTCCGCTGTTAACGTCGATCGCGACGAGGGCTTCTGTCGGGTCGATCACAATCGATCCGCCGTCCTTGAGTTGGACTTGGCGTTGATTGATTTTGACGATCTCTTCTTCGAGGTTGTACTTATGGAACAGCGGGACCGGTCCGTCGTAGAGTTTCAGTCGGTCGACGACTCGCGGCATGACGCTCTTTAGGAAGTCACGTGCTTTGTTGTAGGAGGCTTCTTCGTCGATCAGGATCTGGTCAATGTCATCGCTGTAGATGTCACGGATCGTGCGAATGATGAGATCGCTCTCTTCGTAGATCTCACCCGGTTCGGTTGTGTTTTCGATTCGTTTGGCGATGGCTTTCCACAGACGCAGGAGGTAATCCATGTCGCGGTGCAGTTCGTCTTCGCTGCGTCCGGCTCCGGCGGTGCGGACGATGAAGCCGAGGCCCTTGGGTGGGTTGCATGCGTGCAGGGCTTTTTTGAGACGTTTGCGGTCGTCTTCGTCTTCAATTTTTCGGCTGACGCCAACGCGGGAGAGCGCCGGCATGAGGACGAGGTAGCGGCCCGGGATGGAGATGTATGTTGAGAGTGTTGGGCCTTTGGTGCCGATGCCTTCCTTGATGACTTGGACGAGGACTTCGTCGCCACGTTTGAAGATTTCTTGAATGGGTGGTTTGATGCGTGGTCGGCCGCCTTTGAAGACTCGCGCGTTGCCGCGTCCGCTCTCGCGATTGCGGGCTGCGGAGGCGGCTGCCATCTCGTCCGACTCCCGCATTATTTCTTCCGGGTCGTAGCCGCCTTGGCGGAAGTACTGAGGCTCGACATCACTGATGTGCAGGAAGCCGTTGCGGCCGACGCCGAAATCAACGAACGCGGCTTGGATGCTCGGTTCGAGATTGACGATCTTGCCGCGATAGATGTTTCCGGCGAATGCCTCAACGCTTTTTCGTTCTACATAAAGTTCCTCGAGGACTTTGTCTTCGACCACCGCGATGCGGCTTTCTTCTGGTTGAAGCACATTGATCAGCATTTCACGTTTCATAGAGATTGTCCCCTCGTTAGGGTGTTGAGATCAGCTGGATGCCACCATCCCTCCAAGGGTGGTCGCATGGACGCCGATGTTACGAATGTTCTGTTTCGCCTTTCAGGTTCATGCCGGTACGAACGATCGTCGCACCCCTGTCAGGCCAATTGCTCGCACCGAGTAGGTCGAGAATGTCTTGGATTTTTAATGACGCTCCGTCACCGATGACGATGCGAGCGACGAGTTTGTCGGCTTGTAGATCGAGGATGGGCAATTGGGACTGCACGTGTGCGGTCACGGTTTTGCCTTTTCGGTCGATCGACACGGTTCGTTGATGTTTGATTTCGTCGATAGCGGCTGCGGTCCGCGTAGCGTCTTCATCGCTGAAGTCATCGGGAAGAGACACCGCGTAGTTCATCGCCGCGAGTTGCGATTTGCCTTCGGCGAGATCGACTTTTTTGACCGAGTTGATGGTCAGGCCGGGTTGGTCATCGGTCTGCAGTCGTTCGAGAAGCTTTTCCGCAGGCCAGTCCTCGCGTAGTTCGAGATCGAGCACCTCGTCGAGACTCTCGACACCGAGCGAGAGTGCGGAAGGGAACTGCATTCTCGGTTTCGGGTTGAAACCTTCCGTCATGCTAAAAGGCAGTTCCGCACGTCGCCCGATCCGTTCCCAAAGGTTGGCAAGGTCTCGGTGACTGATCCAACGAAGCAGCCCGGTTTTTGCAAAGCGGACGCGATATCGATGGCGGGGCGTGCCAGCGGGTTGCAGGTTGGGAGACGGTTTGCTGTTGGAGCGGGGGTGGCGTTTCGTGCGGCTCATTGCATCACCAACTCCGGAGCGAGGTCGGAGAGTCGATCGAGCAAGTAAAGATCGACGTCGCGCGCGGATTCGAGTTTGCAGACTCGTTCCGCGATCGCTTCGCATTCTTCGATCGATACGTTCCGGATGACTTTTTTGACGCGTGGCAAAGCGGACGGCGGAACACTGAGGCTGCGGACGCCCATGCCGAGAAGGAGCAGCGCGCGGGCGGGGTTGCTGCTCATCTCGCCGCAGACACTGATCGGTGTTTGCGTTTGGGCGGCGACGTCGATGCTCGCCTGGATCAGTCGCAGGACAGCCGGGTCGCTGGATTGGTACAGGTCCGCAACCGATTCGTTCGAACGGTCGACGGCGAGTGTGTACTGGGCCAAGTCGTTCGTGCCGATGCTGAAGAAGTCGACTTCGCACGCGAAGTGATCGAGCATGATCACGGCGGCGGGGACTTCGACCATCATTCCGATCGGGAGGTCGCTGCGATAAGGGACACCAGCTTCTTTCAGGTCTTCGGCGACGAGGTTGAGCAGCATTCTCGCCTGGCGCAGTTCGGCGATCGTGGTGATCAGTGGGAACATCACGCGGACGTCACCGAGCGCGGCGGCCCGCAGGACGGCGCGGAGCTGCGGGCGGAAGAGATCAAGGTTGCGAAGGGAGAGGCGGATGCTGCGAAGCCCAAGAAACGGATTGTTTTCCTGTTGGCTGCGTTTGCCATGCCCCATCTTATCGGCGCCGAGATCGAGCGTTCGGATGACCACGGGGCGGCCGTTCATCTGCTTGATGACTTCCGCGTAGGCTTCGTAGTGATCTTCTTCGCTCGGTTCCTCGTCCGACGATAGGTAGAGGAATTCGGTTCGGTACAGACCGATGCCGTCGGCCCCACGTTGCAGGCACGACGCCGTTTCGTGTGGAAACTCGATATTCGCGTTAAGTGAAATGCGGGTTCCGTCGGTTGTCGTGGCCGGCAGTTGGCTCTGTTGTGCCAATCGCTGCGCCAGAGTCCGGCGGTACTCAGCCCGTTTGCGATAGTTTTCCAGCACCTCGTCGGTTGGGTCGATGATCAATCGTCCGCGGTCGCCGTCGACGATGACGCAATCGGCGCCTGCAATGACGGGCAGGAATTCGCCGATTCCGACAACGGCTGGGATTTCGAGGCCCTTGGCGACGATCGCGGTGTGTCCACCGGGCCCACCGACTTCGGTGCAGAAACCTTTGACGAATTCTCTGTTGAGCCCTGCGGTCTCGCTCGGTGTGAGCATCCGGGAGAGGACGATGACCGGTTCGTTGAGGTCATGCAGTGGTTGCCGCGTCACCGCGCCGAGTTGGGTGAGCAGTTGCCGTTCGATATCCAGGACATCCTGGGCGCGATCGGCCAGGAACGGATTCTCGAGTTTTTGTAGTGCGGCGGCGTAGTTGTGCAGTACGCCGCTGACGGCGAACGCGGCGGACTGGCGGTCTTCGCCGATCCGTTTTTCTAGCTCGCTGTGCAGACGCGGGTCGTGCAGCATCTGGAGTTGGGCGGCGAAGATGTCGCCGGTTTGCCGACCCGCCGTGGCGGTCGTTTCCAAGCGGCTCTGTTCGAGCTGTTGGGAGACGGTGGTGACGGCGGTGCGCAGCCGCGCGAATTCGTCGTCGACGTCGGACGCCGGGACGATGCACCGTGGGATTCGGTAGCCGTCCGCGTCGAGCACTAGGGCTGACGCGATAGCCACGCCCGGTGAAACAGGAATGCCTTGTAGTTCCAGCATCGCGATCGATGCCGTTTGAATCCAATTACTCGCCTTCGCATCACACCATCGATGGAGGCCCAACGATGGGGACGTGGTAATGGCTGCTCAGGAAAATTGCCTGCTCGGGAAACCCGACTTCGCTTCGTCAAGCAACGCGTGTTTGGCAACGAAACGCGTTCACGTTTGGTTGGACCACCTGTTTCGGGCCGAGTGAGGCTCGATCGATCCCTTCGGGCAACCCGGGTTGGCACGCAGGTTTGGGCGTGCGTTTGGGGAGGGCGAGTGGCATCGGTGATCCGAACGACGTCGTTGTTTGTTTGCTGTCGTTGGCTAAACGTTGCGAAAGTTGCGAGTTAGATCTGGCTGGACGTCCTGTGACAATTGGAGGCAAACTGCATCGTGTGATCTCTTGTAAAAAGTATAGGTTGTCAGGGAGCGTTCGCGGGATCGCGTAGTGCGTTGATCGGGGTTCTGCGAGCGGTCGATTGAGCAGCGCTGCGGGAATCGAAACAACGAGGTTTGCGTTTTATTGCGACGCGTTCTTTGGTTATTGAGACGGCTGGCCTAATTCGTGGAACCCCAATTCGAACAGTTCTCCGATCGCCGCGAGGGCTGCTTCGGCGTCGTGTCCTTGGGCGGTTAAGGTCAGTTCGGTTCCCTCGGTTGCGCCCAGCGTCAACAAAGACAAAATGCTGCGGCAGTCAACTGTTTCGGAACCTTTTTGGATGGTGATTGTCGAGTCGAAACCGTCCGCGCACCGGACCAACATATCGGCCGGACGGGCATGCAACCCTTGGGGGTTGATGATGACGACCTGTTTTTGGAGTGGTATCGGGGTGTCTTGCGGGTTCTGGTTCATGTGTTCACCAGGGGCCGGGTGATGGCGGGATTTTGAACGATATCTCGCCGGAAGGGAATCCCAGTGGCGATATCGATCTTCGGTTCGGATGAAGGCGGTGTCGGTTGGCTCGCCTTCTCGGTGGTCGTGGGGAATCCGCAGTCGCTGGGGTCCGACTGCGGCACGAGACGGCGGATGAGCCTAGCCGGCGGCAAATTGGTTGTCGTCGGCTTCTTGAAGCAGTTGTTGGATGTCGTCTGCCGTTTTGCTCTGTTTGAGGAAGCGGCAGAACGATTCGTCGCGGAGTTGGCGGGAGATGTTTTCGAGTGCTCGGAGGTGATCGCCGGGGCGTTCCGGGGGGCTGATGAGCAGGAAGAACAGTTGGACGCGTTCGCCGTCGAGCGAGTCGAAGTCGACGCCTGCTTCACTGACACCGACGGTTCCGACGAGTTCAGGGACGCTCGGGTGTTTGGTGTGAGGGACGGCGACACCGCGGCCGATGCCGGTGCTGCCGAGTTCTTCCCGCTTCATGATGGCGGCGATGATGTCGTCGCGTTGGTCAGCCGCGATTTCTCCGGCGTCGAGCAGCGATTGAACGAGCTCGTCGATGACGGCTTCTTTCGAGGTGGACTGCAGGTTGGCGCGGATGGCGTCTTTCTTGACAAAGTCAGAGAACTTCATAGCAAAGTGATTGTCTTGGGATTTGGGATGGGTGTGTTTGGCAATTTTCTTGGCAAGGGCCGACGAAGACAGAAGTTCTGTTTTACTCTTCTTCGCCGGTGTCTGCTGTTTCGACGTGTTTATGTGCCGCGGTGCGGTTGCCGGTCTTTCTCGCTTTGAGCTTGCGTAATTGCTGCTCAACCTTGGGAATCGCGTTATCCAGCGCCGCGAGGACGTTGCTGGCTTCGGCTCGAGCGATGGAATCTTCAGCGTGCTCGGCGGAGACTTTGATTTCGACGACTGGTTTGTCCAGTTCTTTGAGGTCAATGGTGACCTCGATCGCATTGATCCGGTCATACAATCGCCGAAGCTTGATTGCCTTTTCCTCAATCAGTTCCTGATCTCCGGGCTGGAGAGTGCCGTGGCGGGCTGAAACATTCACCTGCATGTTCAAACTCGTTTGATTAGAGAATCCGCTCGTCAATATTCCCGCGCGCATGGTCGGAACCGGCTTACGGTCGGTGGTCTCTAGCGGTCAGAGAACATCAATGTTCCTCTGGGGTTGATCATGATTCAATCAGGGATCAACAGTTTGGCGACCGCGGGAGGGTAAACTACAGCGTAGCTGAATCGAGCGGTTCCGAATAGCGATCCTCTGGGTCATTTTTGCCCATGGAGTGAAATTCTGTCCCACACTGATGGGCGGATCGCTGAGATCGAGTCCCATCGTGACGATTATTTCTCCCCAGTTTTCTGCGTCGCGTCCCCATGACAAAACGCGTCGCAGAGGATAACCTTCGTGATCTGTTTCGCCCAAACGGCGTGACTGAATCCTTTTGGCTGACGCCGGTGTTCGTGGTTGTAACGAAGGACCGGGAGGCTAAGGGGACTGTCTCGTCCCGCAATGGGTCGATTTTCGCTGATCCAACCCCACTAACCCCCACAGCTGAGATTTATGGCTCGGAAGGTCGTCAATCGGCAGGCAAAAGCAGCCGAAGCAGATGCTGCTGAAAAGCTGGCAGCCGAGGCTAAACGCAAGAAAGCCTCCAAACGCAAAACCAAGAAGGCCGCCGCAGATGTCCGGTTGCGGCTGTACTGGGGCGTCTTCAGCCAGAACCTCAAACGGGTTGCTGTTTTCGATTTCGATAAACAGTCCGAGGCGGTCAAACGCGCTGAGGAACTGAGCAAGGGAGGGAAATCACCTCACTTTGTTCAGAAAGTTAAAGAAGAGATCAAGCCGGAGTGAGTCTGGGCGTTACCCATCCTTCGACGGGCGGGGACGAACAATCTTGCCCGCCGCGGCGGTTTCCTGCTCAGTGGGAACCGTGCGATGCGGTTTGGCTGGCATGGCCCCATAATCTGGAAACCTGGCCCGGGCATTTCGATGGGGTTCCCGAAGCGTTCACGCGGTTTGCGCTCGCAATCGCCGAATCGACTCCGGTGCGAATTCTCGCCAGTGGTGGGCTCGCCGATCAGTGCCAGCGACTGCTGCATTCCGCCACCGGTGTTTCCGCCACGACGGCTCGCGAGATCGAGATCGTCGATATTCCCACCAATGACTGTTGGATTCGCGATTACGGACCCACTTTTGTTCATGAGCGGGATTCCTTGCTCGCGGTGAATTGGCGGTTCAACGCGTGGGGCGGGAAATATCACCCGCACGACCTGGATCGCGACGCGGGGGCCCAAATCGCCAGACACGCGGGATTGCGGTGTTTGAAGGCGGAGTTGACGCTCGAGGGTGGGGCGCTGGAGACGGATGGTGCGGGGCGACTGCTCGTGCACACCGCCTGCGTGCTCGACCCGAATCGGAATCCCGGGTTAACGGCCCAGACGTTTGCCGAGCGGATGTATCAATATCTCGGCATTGAAGAGATCGCGTGGGTCGACGGCGGCATGATTCCGGGTGATGACACCGACGGTCATATCGACCAAATTGCTCGTTTCATCGACCGCGAGAATGTCGTCGTTGCCGTGGCGGACAGCCCGGATGTTCCCTTCGCCGATGAGCTCGAAGCGAACTATCGCCAAATCGATCTGTGGGCGAGCCAGACGAGCCCAGAGGTGGCGGTGCACCGGTTGCCGGTTCCGTCACCGCGAACGATCGATGGGCAGAATGTTCCACAGAGTTATTGCAACTTTTTGCGTCTCGGGCCGAATCGTCTTTTGGTGCCGACGTTTGCTGATTCGAAAAGCGATGACCGAGCGATCGGTATATTGCGTGAGCTTTGTCCGGAGGTGGAGGTGCAGGGCGTCGCGTGTGAAAAGATTGCGTGGGGGTTGGGGCGCTGCACTGCGCCAGTTGTCATCAGCCCGCGCCCCAGGCGGCCGAGTAGCGATCTTCTCGGCACCGTTTTCTAGACTCCATTCACCTGCACGACGGGGCCTCCGGTTTGGTCAACACTCTATTTCTGCCTGAACTTCGCGAGATGCTCGCGTTCGAACAAGAGTCCGAACTGCGCGAGTTCTGCGTGGCGTTGAACCCGGGCCGAACGGCCGAGTTCATGGAAGGGCTCGATGACGATGAGATGTGGCGTGTGCTGCAGTTCGCCGAGCCGGATCGGCGGGCCGAGATTTTCAGTTACTTCGATGAGGCTCGGCAGTTGTCGATGCTCGCGTCGGAACCGGCGGCCGAAACTGCGGTGTTGATTGAGGAGATTCCCGAGGATGACCGCGTCGACCTGATTCAAGGCCTGCCTAGCGAAGCGGTCGATGAGATTCTGAAATTGTTGCCGGCGAGCGAGCGTCGCAACATCGAGCGACTGCGATCGTATGCGGAGGGCACCGCGGGCGCTCTGATGACGACCGAGGTTGCCAAGTTGGGCGAACGGCTCACGGCGGTGGAAGCACTCGATGAACTCGGCCGCCAGGCGAGTGATCTCGAAACGATTTATTACCTCTACGTGGTCGACGATAACAACCTGCTCCGCGGGATCGTTTCGACGCGGCAGTTGGTTTCGTCGATCAAAAACAAAAGCCGCACGCTCGGCGAAATGATGGAGACCGACGTGGTTGTTGCGTTGGCGGGCGAGGATCAAGAGTCGGTTGCGGAGAAGGTCGAACGTTTCAACCTGTTGGCGATCCCGGTGATCGATTCGGGGCGTCAGTTGCTCGGCATCATCACGCACGATGATGTGATTGATGTCGTGCGTGAGGAGTTGACTGAGGACGCACAGCGGATCGCAGCGGTCGCGCCATTGGAAGGCGACTTCCTGCAGATCGGGTTGATGGTGCTGTCTTACAAACGCGGGTTGTGGTTGACGATCCTGTTCTTTGCGGCGTTGCTGACCGCGTTCGCGCTGCGTCACTACGAAGACGAGCTCGCGGTGCATGGTTGGCTGGTTTGGTTTATCCCGTTGATCATCAGTTCCGGTGGCAACTCAGGCAGTCAATCCGCCACGTTGGTCATTACGGCCATGACGGGCGGGGAGGTGAAGTTGACTGACTTGCCGAAAGTACTCTCGCGAGAGGTTTGCGTGTCGCTGTTGCTCGGCGGGTTTCTCTCGCTGATCGGTTTTGCGGTGGCAATTTTTGTCGCCCCGTCGATCTTGGCGGCAACGGTCATCCCGGCCACGCTGTTAGCGGTCGTTTTTTGCGGTTGTCTCTGTGGCGTGACGCTGCCGATCATGTTCAAAAGATTGGGGCTGGATCCGGCGTTGATGAGCAATCCGTTCGTTGCCGGGATCGTCGATATCTTGGGGATTGTGATCTATATCAACGTTGCCCGATTGGTCTTGGGGTGAGTGTGTGGCGATGCGTGAGGTCGGTCGTACGTAACCAGTGCGTGCGCCGGAAATTGTCTGCGGGGTATGGTGCCTGGCGCGATCCGGTGTCTTTCGGGTCGATGAGGGAACTGCAGTGCGGGTAGGTCGGGGCCGCGTTTGATGCGGGCGTGCCGGCGGATTGTGCTCGGAAGCGGGGCATCGGGATTGAGGTCTCGGGGGCGGGTGTTTTTCCATCACGATGAGCCTATTCCTCCGGAAAGATGAACCTGTTCGGGCTAGATTGGCTCTCTACGGGTTCGTCGGAAAAGAAAAAAATCACGGGCGACAGCATGTCAGATTTGAGCGTAACGAAGCGATTTACCATTCCGGAAGCAGAGCTTTCTTGGTCGGCGACGCGCAGTAGTGGGCCGGGTGGGCAAAACGTCAACAAGGTGAACTCCAAAGTGACGCTGCGTTGGGTGCCGAAAACACAGCCGGGTTTTGACGACGATTGGCGTCGTCGTTTTGAGTCGCGTTTCTCGACCCGTATCAACCGCGAAGGCGAGTTGGTCCTGCATAGCGAGAAAACTCGTGATCAAATTCGCAACTTGGCGGATGCTCGAGCACGGTTGGTGGCGATGCTGCTCGAGTGCAGGTTACCTCCGAAAAAACGCAGGCAGACCCGTCCGACGCTGGGCAGCAAAAAACGTCGGCTTGAGGGAAAACGGCGGCAATCGCAAAAGAAGCGAATGCGAGGAACGCCCGGGCGGGACGATTGACAGTGCGTGCGATCGGTGGAGGCATCGTTGAGAGTGACGATTGAAGGTTCACCTCAGGCAATCGGGTGATATACTAGAGCGTTGGGTCGGAGCGGTCCGAGAGTGTCGTTGAAAGGTGATGGCTTTTGGGGGGTGACGACCATTGACTCTGCTCTCCTTCTTTGAATTCAGTACGCAATCGTAGATAATTCATTCATGAAACGCCCCCGGCACCTGGACGATCTGTTGAAGCGATGGGCATTTGACCCTTCTACACTCAATGTTCGCATGATCAAAGGCAAAGACGATCGAGACGTCTTGCAGATGCGGGTCGATATGGGGATTTTGCAACTTGAGACGACCGGACGTCCCGACGGTGAGCTGATCAATGGTTCGGATAGCTATCTCGAGCATCTGAATCTGTGTCGTTTGAACGAGCCGGAATACGAGCTCACCGAACAAGACTGCAACGAGATTGACCGGGAGTTCATGCAGTTTTACCACCGGCGGATTTGTTGGTTGCGGTTGCAGTTTTATCACCGCGCGGTGATGGATGCCGACCACACGTTGCGATTGATGGATCTGTGTGAGGATCTGTCCGATGATCCGGAGTGGTCATCCACTCACGAACAATATCGTCCTTTTGTTCTGTTTCACCGCACGCAAGCCGAAGCGTTGGGGGAGCTCGAAGAGAACACGGCCGAGGAAGCGATCCAGGCGATCAATCGCGGGTTGGAAACGTTGCGGGCTTTCTTCGTTAAGCACGACGCGGAAGAACACTTTGACGAAGATGAGTTGATCGTGCGTTTGGTGGAGTTGCGTGAGTCGTTGCGAACGGAATATTCCGTTGGCCAAACGCTCCGAGAGCGACTCGAACATGCCGTCGAGCATGAACACTATGAGTTGGCCGCACAGCTTCGCGATGAACTGACAAGGCGAGAAACCCACTGAGATGGTGTTAATCTCGCACGCACCTTTGGGCTCGTCGACTTGGTTGTTGCGACTGAGGTCGATTGCGAGCATCGGTCAGCTCGTTGCGATCGTGTTGGCCAATCCGGTCACGTCGACATCGTTGCCGTTGGTGCCTTTGCTCGTGTTTGTCGCTTTGACCGCGTGCACCAATTTTGTTTACGGATGGTGGCTCTCTCGATATGAGCACGGCGTTGTTGCGGACGCAAACAGTGTCATTCCGCTGCGTGTTGCGTTCGCTCTTATGGCGTTGGATTTGGTCACGTTGACGGCGATGCTGTACTTCAGTGGAGGCGCCGATAACCCCTTTTGCTTTTTCTACTTTGTGAACTTGGCTGTGGGTGGGGTGATGTTGCAGCCGTTGGCGGCGTGGGCGCTGACGGGGCTCGCCGTGCTCGGCTACGCAGTTTTACTGTTGGTGTCGTGGCCGGTGAGTGGATTGAGTGTGCAGACGATCGATCCGTCTCCGGTGCATCTCGGTGTTCTCGGGATGCGCGATATCGCTTCATTAATCGCGTTTGTGGCCTGTGGAACGGTAATCACGTACTTTGTCGCGCGGACCTCTCGGCAGTTGCGCGACCGCGAGGAAGACCTCCGACGCAGTCAATCCGAGCGAGCCGATGCGATGCGTTTGGAAGGTCTGACGACGCTCGCGGCGGGGGCGGCTCATGAATTGGCGACACCGCTGTCGACCATCGACATTGCCTGCCGAGAGCTAACGAGGCATTTGGATTCGGTCGAGAAACCCGTGTCGATCGATGAAGACCTGCGGTTGATCGACGGCCAGTTGCACATGTGCCGCCAAATTTTGGCTCGCATGCGATCGGCTGCGGGCGATGCGGTCGCGGATCAGTGGAATCGTACGACTCTCGGTGATCTGATCGACACGACTCTCGATGGCATCCGGGATCCTCACCGGGTCGAAATCCTCGACCCGGACGAACCGTGGACGATTGATGAGGAGTTTGCCGAGGAAGGTGCAGATCGAGCGTTTGAGTCCGCTGGCGACGATTCCGAAACACCGGCGTGGGAGCGCCAGCCGATGTGGTTGCCGGAGGAAGCGGTCGCCCAAGCGATTCGGAATTTGATTCACAATGCGTTGGATGCGAGCAGCGCCGAGGATTCGGTGACGGTGCAGGCTCAGCGTAACGATGACAAAGTCACCTTGCGGGTGGTCGATCGCGGGCATGGGATGTCGAGCGACGTTGTTGATCGGGCGGGTGATCCGTTTTTTACAACCAAGGAACCGGGCCGTGGGATCGGGTTAGGTTTGTTCCTTACGCGAAATGTGATCACTCGACTTGGTGGTCGACTGACGTTTGACAGCGTGCCTGATGAGGGAACGACCGCGACGGTGGTGTTGCCGCTAACCAAGGCGGTACGGCCTCAGTCGCGATAATCTCGGCGGATTGGACCGTTCTCGGTTTGGGGGTGTTGAAAAAGTGTTCCGTGATGACGATGCTTTAAACACATGCGTTTGCTTCTCCTTTCTTTTTCATGCGGCGTGACTTGTGAGCTTTTCATCTGAATATCCAGACCCCTCCGAAGCATGTACCGCTGAAACAGTGGGGGCAAAATCGATTCTTCTCGTCGACGACACTGAGGTGTTACGAGAAAGATTGGCCATGGCGATGCGGAGCCGCGGTTTAGAAGTTCGAACGGCAGGGAATTTCGACGAGGCTGTGAGCGTCTTCACGCACGCGCCGACTGACTTGGCGGTGTTGGACCTGCGGATGCCGGGGCGCAGCGGGTTGGACTTGTTGCGGAAACTGCTGCAGATCAAACCCGATTGCCGAATCATTATGTTGTCGGGATTCGGCAGCATTCCGGCCTCGATCGATGCGGTTCGCGCCGGCGCGGTGAACTTTTTGAGCAAGCCAGCTGACGCGGACGATATTCTCTCGGCGTTTGTTCGTGGCGAAGAGCCTCTCGTGCCCGAAGGCGGATTGGCTTTCCCCGCACCCTCGCTCGCTCGAAACGAGTGGGAGCACATTCATCGCGTGCTCGCGGATTGCAACAACAACATCTCCGAAGCGGCACGCCGGTTGGGAATCCACCGTCGTTCCTTGCAACGAAAACTTCGCAAGCGGGCGCCGTTGGACCCGAAAATGCCCGGCGCCGACGAGATGTTTGAAGGTGAAGAGGGCTACGATCCTCCTGCCGATTCAGCAGATGCCGCGGACGCGGGAGATGCAGGCGACGTCACGGCGGATGACTCAGACGACTGAGTCCGAGTCGGAGGTTCGTTGCGAAAGACGGCTATTTCTTTCGAGCCCGTCGTTTGGCTTCGAGTAGCCGTTCGGTGTAGTTCGACGCATCGGTGTTCTGCTCCGGTGCGCCTGGTTTCGTGCCGGTATTCGTTTGCGAAGTCTTCGTCGGTATCTCGTCGCGAGGATCCGTGATCTTGCTCGTTGAATCCGACGGGACATCCGTCGGTTCGAAACGGGTAGATGATCGGCGGTTCGCACCCGCGGCACTGATCGCATCTTTCTGCTTTTTCAGTTGATCGAGACGGGCGACGGTCGCGAGTTCAGGCTGTCCTGTGCCGGTCCATTGATCCCACCAGGTTTTCAAGAAGCCGAAGTGGATTGCGACTCGCCGCACGAGAACGTCGGTGAAGAAAAGTCCGGCGGCAATGAGGACAAACCATGGCCATGCGTCTCGGATGCGACGAGCCAGCGGCAAGCCGCCCCGGAACGCATCGCTGGCGAGCAGTTCGTCGGTGATTTCTTCGCCGAGCGGTGAGGTGACCTCGCCGGGTTGGCCGTCTTGTGGTCGGAGTGACGCGAGCTGTGCCATCAGAGCTTGGTTGGATTGCCGGTAGCGGAACTCATCGCTGTACGGAACCGTCACCCCGGTGCTCAGTGGTGCGTTGCCCGATCCGGGCAACACGTTGACGAAGTAGGTTCCTGCTCGGTCGATCGGGAAGCTGCCTGAATAGCGACCCGGTGCGACCTGCTCCATTCGCAACGGGAGCGGTTCGAGTGACGGGTCGAGCACCGATCCGGCGACTTCGAGAAAATTGAGGAACTGATCGTCGTCGGTCAGGGCGGTCACGATGACGTCGACGCGGTCGTCTTTCACATTGGTCGCGAGCGAGAATTGGCCGGTGTCGCCGGTAGGCCGCATCAACCAACGGACGAGTTGGGAATGCAGTTTCTCGTAGCCCGGCCACTGTGCCCACTGAGAGGCCCATCGATTTCCGGCGTCCGTCGTCAATACTGCGGAGCGTCCGAGACCGTAATTCCACGTTGCCAAAACGGTTGCGTTTTCCGGAGTGTCGGGTTTGGGGGAACGCAGTACGACCTGCGCCAGCGGGCTGGATTTCGTCTGTGTCATGACGAATCCGCTGATCGGTGGGATTGCCGTGTCGATGCCGTCGAGGGCGACGTGGGGGAAGACAATTTCGGGGATCGCTCCCCCATTAGGTTCGAAAACCAACGGACGCGAAACGCGCCGAGCCTCACGCTGAAAGATCGCCGGCAGCGCACGTCCTGATTTCACCTCGTAGTATTTCCCTCCGGTTGATTGTGCGATTCTTCGCAGTTGCGTGCTGCCGGTGGTGCCGTGTGACTCGACCGCCACGGTGCTGACGGTGATGTTGTTGTCTTTGAATGCTTTGATAACGGTGCCCGAAGGAGGGCTCGGGTCGCCATCGCTAATGATGATGCAGTGTTTCATCGCCGCGCTCGTTCGTGCCAAACCGGCAACGGCCATCCGCATTGCGGGATCAAATTCCGGCATGTCTCCGGGCGTCATGCGACCGAGAGACGCCAGCATGGCTTTTCGGTTCGGGCCGACTTCGAGTAGGCCTTTTGAGCCACCCCACAACCATCGATCGCCGCTCGGGGACCAGTGCAACACGCCGGCGAGGTCCGACCCGCCGAGTTGTCTGATGGCGGCCTCGGCGATCTTCTTTTGCCAGTAGTTTCCTTGGGCCATTTCGCTGGCGTGCATGATCAGAGCGAGTGCGCCGACTGCGTTTACTTTCGCGTTGCGGATCTTAAAATCCACCGGCATCGCTTTCTCGATTTCGGTACCGGTCCATCCGCCGGCACCGAGTGCGTCGGGACCGCCGATCATCAACAGGCCCGCACCGAGTTGTTGTGTGTTGCGGACCAGCATCTCGATTTGATCGTCACTGAACGATGTGATCTTGTTGGTGCTATCGCTATCGACACGAGGGACGCCGCCGAGAATCACCGCGTCGTATGGTTGCAGTTCGGCGATCGAACCAAATAGTCGATCGGTCGACATGGGGGCGACCTCGATGTTCGCATCACGCAAAGCCGAGATCAGTAAATCAAAGTCGTCGAGTTTGCCGGGCGAGTGAATCAGCAGTATCCGCCCTTTGCCACGGACGTAGGTGTATCCGGTCGCGGAGTTGTTCTGCGTGAGGACGTCGTCGTCTTCGGATTCGGGAATGAACTCGGCTTGGTACGTGTAGGCTGCCGGTTGGTCGATGGTGTGACGCATCGGGAAAACGTTTTTGCCGGGAGCCAGCTCGATTGTTTGTTCGAGCAGCAGCGACTCTTCCCCCGCGACTTGCTGCTTGACTCTCAGGCGACCGCGGACCGTTCCGCTCGAGTCATCGTCGTCTGGAGCATCCGAAGCGCCTTCGGTGAGACTCTCGCCTTGTCGGTCGATAACGATTCTGGCTTCGAACGGTTGCCCTTTTCGGATGTTCGAGGGTAGGTCGATCTTCTCGACGAGAATCTCATCGCTGGCCTCGGTGACAACTGGCACGACGTCGATTCCGATCCCTGCATCGGTGACTCGGCTCGCCATCGCGCGAGCTTGGCCGATGTTCTCATTACCGTCGGTGATGATGACGATGCGTCGGGAGGTGTCCTCCGGCATCGAGGCTTGGGCGAGATTCAGTGCCGCTTCGAGGTTGGTCGCGTCGGTGCGTTCCAGGAGGCTCTCGAGTCGCCGCATCGGTGGGACATCATCGTCATACGGCGGGATTTCGATTGACGCATCGCGTCCGAAAACGATGAGACCGGCGCGGTCACCACGGGAATCGTTTCGGTGCTGTGAGACCGCCGCGATGACATAGTCCAACATGGCGGTGCGTTTCGCGACCGGAATGCTCTCGCTCTGGTCGAGCACGTACATCACCGTGATCCGGTCGTTGGTCCATACCAACTGAATCCCGGCGAGTGCCGCGACAATCCCTGCCCAAACGAGTGTTCTCGCAGTCAACGCGACCCACCGGCGTACTGGCCCGAGAACGCCTAGGTGTTGCCACCCCCAATACCAAATCAGAGGCAGCACGACGAGGCAGAGCAGATATTCGGGGGCCTCAAACCCAATACGCAGTGGCAATGACAAGGTGGTGCAGGAGGTAGGAGGGCGGAGTGGATGACGTTTAGTGTACCCGCTCGCCCGGCGGTGAGTTAGTTCACGTTATCGGACTCAGTTCCCGATCGATCCCAGAACGTAACCGCGAATAGCAAGAAGATCGCGGCCGCCATGATTGCCGGAGAGAGCCAAAAATCTTTCCACTGAGCCATCGTTTCCGCCAGGATGGCTGTGTCGAGCGATTCAGGGAGTTCGCGAGAGAACATCTTCGTGAACGTCTGCAGGAAAGATGACGAGGTCGTCTCCCCTCGGGCTTCCGACAATGCTTCGACGTACTGCGGTGCTGAGGTGACTTGGTTGCCGTAGGTGCCGAAGGTCAGATTCAGCGGAATGAATCCGAACAAGTTGCCGCCCGCCATGATGCGATAGCCAAAAAACATTCCTACCCCTTGGGTCAGGAAGACGAGCAACGCCTGAGCTTGACCGCGGATGGCTTTGGGGGCCTTCGCGTCGGTGTACATGAACCCCGTCACGAAGAAGAAGTCATAACAGATTCCGTGCAAAGCCACCGCGAGGAGCAGCATCCAGGTCGTTTGTTCGGCAGCACCAAATGCGAACAGAAGGTAGCGAACGAACCAACACGCCATTCCGACCAAGATCATGATCTTCACGCCGAGTCGGCGGAAGAAAAAAGGGATCAACAACATGAAGACAATTTCGGACATTTGTCCGATCGTCATCGTGGCCCCCGGTTCGGCGAACCCGGTTTGATTGAGATACGTTGCCGTCATTCCGTAGTAGTAAGCCAGTGGAATGCAAATCAATGTGGAGCAGATCGCAAAGACAAAGAAGTTCCAATTGGCCAGCAGTTTTAACGCATCAACCATCAACAACGATCGAACGTCCATCGGTTGACCACGAAGTGGCGGTGGTGTGTTGGGCAAGAAGAAACACAACACGCCCAGGCCCAGCGAGCTCGCCGCGCCGAGCCAGAAAATGTTGTACGACGCCGACCATCCCAAGATTCCGAGCGTCAAACCAGCAACGATCCAACCGATCGTTCCCCAAACGCGGATCTTCGGGAATTGATCTTGGCTGGGAATGTGCGTGAAGGCGATCGTGTTGCCGAGGCCGAGTGTTGGCATGTAGCACAACAGGTAGGCGAGGATCATCCATACAAGTGTTTTGCCCGCTGTGTTCTCCTCGGATTGGTACGCCAGGAACGCGGCGGCGTCGTAGGTTCCATTCGCTTTCATCTCATTTGCGGATTCGACCGCAAACAGGTACGCGGTGTCCGCGGTACCAGGAATCAAAAGCATGATTGCTCCGCCGATCAGCATCAGCGTCCCCATCACCTTCTCCGATGAGAAGAATCGGTCCGCAACGAGGCCGAGAAACAACGGAGCAAAGATCGCTGCGATCGGAGCGGACTCGTAGGCTCCTCCGATGAAAGCGCCGAGAAGGTGTGTGTCCATCGCCGCCGAGAGGGTCGCAAACCAGGATCCCCACGCAAAGAACTGCAGGAACATCATCGCCGAAAGCAAAACCACGATGGTCTTTGGTTGCAACGAAGTAAGGGGGGCGGTCGCCGCGTTGGAAGGCGTTTGTGGCGATTCGGTGGTTGGGCTAGAACCATCGTTGGAGGAGGGTGTGTCTGACATCAGTAAGGCTGGTTGGTAGGACGTGAAATCGACCGGCGGGGCTGCGAGTATAGCACCCTTTGACGCCGTCTGGCATTCGATCGGGAGGTGTTCATTCGGCGCAACTGTTACAACCGGATTCCCGCCCCAATTCATATCGGAACAGGGCGCAGGTCCGAGCAACAAAATATTTACTGTCACTGATTTCGGCTTACGGTTGCTCAGGGCGTACTCCGTTCGCCACCGTATCTGTCCGCCGATTCGTGATCACAGCCGGCTTCTATGATTCAAGTTCAGCACCTTTCGAAAACATATGAGGACCTTCGTCGAGGAAGGTTCCGAGCCGTCGATCGAGTCAGTTTTACGGTTCAACCGGGAGAGATTTTTGGCTTGTTAGGGCCTAACGGTGCGGGAAAGACCACTGTGCTGCGAATCCTCTCAACGGTGCTCCGGCCCACGTCGGGGATCGCGACAATTGACGGTTACGACGTCGCTCACGAACCAGCCGAGGTTCGCCGAAGAATCGGTTTTGTGAGCAATAACACCGCGATCTACGACCGTATGACGGCGTGGGAGATGGTGGAATATTTCGGGCGGTTGCACGGCATGAGCAAGACGATACTCGAATCGCGGCTCGAAAAATTGTTCGAACAGTTGCGAATGAACGAGTTCCGTGACGTCCCCGGCGGAAAAATGTCGACGGGCATGCGTCAGAAAGTTTCGATCGCCCGCGCGTTGGTGCATGACCCGCCCGTGTTGATTTTTGACGAAGCGACGCTCGGTTTGGATGTTCTCGTCGCACGCAACCTGTTGGGTGTGATTCGCGAACTGAGAGAGGCGGGCAAATGCCTGATCTTTTCCACTCACATCATGAGCGAAGTCGAAAGACTCTGCGACCGAATCGCCATCATGCACCAGGGAAGAATTCTCGACTCAGGGACACTCGACGAATTGACCCAGCGGCATCAAGAAACCGATTTCGAAGAACTCTTTTTCTCCCTGCTCAGTTCGCATGAAAATGCGGTGCAAACAACTGAAGATTACGCGTTGGAGATGGGGGTAGTACAATGAGTCTTTCGTCCAAACAAAAACGACGAGCGGCGATGCGGGCCGGGCGCCCACGTTTGGGAGCCATTACCCTGATCTACGCTCGCGAAATGCGAGACCAACTTCGCGACCGACGGACATTGTTCACGATCGCCGTGTTGCCGATGTTGTTGTATCCGTTGGTTGGGATGTTGTTGCTGCAGATCGCGCAGTTCACCCGTCAACATACTATTTCGGTATGTGTGATCGGTGTCGAGCACGTGACCGAAGATGCACAGGTGCCGGGCGCCGACGGATTGGTTTCTCCTCTATTGGTCGTGACCGATGAAGAGGATCCCGATTTGGATGGATCGCGGGTACACCCACTCGGTGTCAGTGAGACGACGCCATACCGGTTTCCCGAGACTCTCTGGGATTCCGAGTCGACGATTGATGTTTTTGCATACCGTGCCTCGGAACTGGCGCGTTCCGGTGACCTCGCCGAACGAGCTCAGCAATGGGTGCGAGATCAGGTGTTCGACTGTGTTGTCTGTGTGAATCAACCACTGGGTGTGAACGCCGGTGACCTCTCGGTGGAGGAACTCGAGGCTCAGGCTGCGTCGGTTGGTGTTTACTACAACGTCGCGTCGGATCAGTCGATGGTCGCGAAAGATCGCACCGTTTCGATCTTGAATCGTTGGCGTGGGACTTGGGTGCGTAGCCGACTCGCCGATGCGGGCGTCGAATTGTCGGTGCTCGACCCGTTCAAAATTGAAGATTGTGACATCGCACCCGAACGCACGCGAGAAGCCGCGTTTTGGTCGAAACTGCTGCCCTTCATCATGCTCGTTTGGGCGATGACAGGGGCATTTTATCCTGCGATCGATTTGGTCGCCGGTGAGAAAGAACGCGGTACGTTGGAGACGTTGCTGTGCAGCCCCGCACTGCGAGAAGAAATCGTGTGGGGCAAGTTAGGAGCCGTCATGACGTTCAGCATGATGACGGCGATCTTGAACGCAGCGTCGATGTTGGTGACCAGTTCGTTCGTGTTCAATCAGATCGGCGTTGGCCCTGGTGGGACATCAATGGGCGCTCCGCCGCTGATTCCAATGTTGTGGTTGTTGGTCGCGTTGGTGCCGCTGTCGGCCCTGTTTAGTGCCCTGGCACTCGCCGTGGCCGCGATGGCTCGCAGCAGCAAAGAGGGGCAGTATTACTTGATGCCGTTGATGATGGTGACTCTGCCGTTGGTGTTGTTGCCGATGCTGCCCGGGACAACATTGAACCTGGGAACGAGCTTGATTCCGGTCACGGGTATGTTCCTGTTGGTACGTAGTTTGGTCGAGGGTCAGCATTTCGAAGCAATCGCGTTTTTACCAATGGTTGCCGTCGTGACTTCGATTTGCTTGTACATGGCGACTCGTTGGGCGAAACGCCAATTTGAATCCGAGTCCGTACTCTTTGGCGATGGCGACCAGTGGGAACTCGGTGCGTGGATGCGTCACCTGTGGCGTGATCGACAACGGGCCGCTACGCCGACGATTGCGTTCGGTTGTGGTGCCGTGATCTTGGTTGCGTTGTTTTTCGGAAAACTCGCCGTCACGGAAATGCCGGACACGTTCGGTGGTATCGCGAAATTGGTATTCCTGCCGCAGTTCGGTTTGATCCTGGCACCGACGCTCTTGATGGCGACGATGATGACGACGTCGTTGAAAACGAGTTTGCGTCTCAACGCCGTTAACTGGCGAGTGTGGTCATTGGTTTGCGTGCTCGCGTTTATGTTGCACCCCATCTACATGCAACTCGCAGGTTTCATCGGTGAAATGTACCCGCTGAGTCCTCAGGCTCTCGAGGCGATGCGACCGTTCGGCGAGCACATTGCGTCGGCACCGTGGTTATCGGTGATCTTGCTGATGGCGGTTGTGCCTGCGATCTGTGAAGAACTCGCGTTCCGCGGATTCATCTTTGGCGGGTTGGTGCGAAACAATAGCCCAGTGCGTGCGATTCTCGTGACCGCGTTCATGTTCGGAATTTCACACGGCGTTTTGCAACAATCGATCTCGGCAACCTTCATGGGTGTGCTGCTCGGTTGGGTCGCGCTTCGCACCGGCAGCGTGCTGCCTGGGATCCTGATTCACTTTGGCAACAATGCGTTGTCGGTGTCACTCAATCGGATCGCGGACCTGAAGATTCCAGGGCTGCAGAATTTGATTACGGTCGATGCCGTCAGTCAGGCTCCGCAGTACCATCCGATTTGGACCGGATGTGCGTTGTTTGTTTCGGTCGCCTGTCTGATCGCGTTGTATCGGATCACAGCCGATCTCGATGCGATGGAGAACAACGACGTCCTCGCCGACCGACTCATTTCGGATCAACCGGTTCGGGATCCGTCGTTGAAACAGTACGCGTCGTAGCGAACTCGGATTCGAGGCGTTGGAGTTCCGCCAAAGCCTCTTTCAAGGTAGCGTCGGAGATCCTGTCGTTGTGATACATGTCAGGAACTTCGATCCATGATTTGTGTGGTGTCCGGAGCGAATCGAATAGCTGTTTGCCGTTTTTCATGGGAACGATTCGGTCAGGCGTCCCGTGGATCTGGACGACGCAACCTTCAAAGTCAGCAAGACGCGATGCGGTGTCAAATCGGTTTCGCATCAGCAATTGCACCGGTAGCCATACGAATCGATCGGCACCGACACTGACTGTGCTGTCAAAGGTGCGATCAAGGATCAGCGAATCGGGCGGTGTGCCCTCTTTCTGAAGCAACTCCACGAGTCCTCCGGCGATTCCGCCACCGAGAGAACGCGAGTAGATGGTGACTTGTTTTTGAGGTGTGTTTGTGATCGTCGATAGTTTTTTAAGTGCGGAGTACGCGTCGGCGATGCAGGTCGTTTCGGTCGGTGTGAAGTCTTCCCCTTGAAAGCCGCGGTACTCGGCGGTCAGCACGGTCGCATTCATGAGTTCCGAAAGTCGCAAGGTCCAGTGGTCCATTTCAGCGGCACGAATTTCGTTGCCGTGCAGAAATAGGATGACTCGCTCGGCGTCGTCGCGAACGATCAGCCTGCCTTCGAGGTTCATTTCGTCTTCGGCGAGGTAGTCGAGCGTCACGATCCGGTTGGTGATCGGATCCGATGTGCTGAAATGAGGGCCATCGAATTCAGGTGTCGCGGCGAGATACGCACCCGGGAAGACGAGACGCGTTTCCATCATCACCATGCCGACACAGATCAGCACGTAGGCGATTGCGACGGAGAGGCCGATCCGGCGAAAGCTCTGCCATAGTTTTATGGCCGCTCCCGGGGCCGTTTGGACCGATGGTGCGGTTTCTGCAGGCGTGGCGTCGGGCATCGCGGTTACTTTGCTCGGTTGAGAATGCCGCCGCATCCATGTCGACGGAAAGTGAGTGGTAAGTTTGAACGATTCAATGTATCCGAAACGTTCTGTGTTTTAACCTGTCTGTTGGCAAAGCACGCCGCCGCAAAAGTTAACTATGTTTGTACGCCGCCGTTTTGACTCGCTGCATTCCCAGGCCGAATCGATTTCTGCGATCACTCGTGGACGCATTATCATGCGGGCCGGCAAGCTCGCGGCGATCGAGCAGCATTGGGTGCGGAGTCCGGTGTCGGTGGCTCAGATTTGGTGGGAGTCCAACCATGGGCGTCTCCGCGGAGATGAGTGCTTGTTGGACTATCACGTCCCTCGAGGCCTGTCGGCTTTTATCACGCTCGATTACATCCGCAGCGGTTCGGAGACGAGGTACAAAACATTCATCGGTGCGTGTCATGTTCTCAACGAGATCGCCAGGCTGCGTCACTGCAGCGCGATCGTCGCTCACGTGACAAACGTTCGGATCAGCGACCGGTTGTTGGAGCGTCTGGGGTGGCAGCGGCACCTCGAGCACTGGAGAGGACGCCACTACATCCGTCGTTTCTACGACGGCTATCCGACGTTCCCGAGTCGTTACTGCGAAGCGTAGCGTTTCAGGAAATTGGCGGTTAGTTCCGCGACGTAGTCTGCATCGCGGACGTCGTCAGTTAACAAATGATCTGCACCGGAGAGTGTGATCAGGCTACACCCAGGCAATCCTTGTTCGTCTTCGATCAAGCCCGCAATTCGTAGGGCGTGATCGTACCCGAGCGTTTGGTCGACCGGGGAGTGAAACGCGAGCACACGCGCTCGGACGCGATTGAGGTGGTCGGGTAATTGGTGAGAGCGGAAGTCGTCTAGCATCTGACGGGTGATGGTCCATGTCCGACCACCAATGACAACATCACCTTGATCGCTCTCACTGAGTTTCGGGTTGAGACGAGTCAGCAGCGCGGCGAGATGTTGCGTGTCGCTCGGTGCGGCGATGCTGACGACGGCGGAGATCTGGTCTCGGAGTGTTGCCGAGAGAGTGTGCTGCACGCGGCCGGGCATTCCGGCGGCAACGGCGAGTGATGCGGCACCGCCGAAGCTGTGTCCGATGAGTGCCGTGACCGGGCCGATCGATTCGTTGGCGAACTCGATCGCGGAAGTCAGGTCGGATAGGTTTGTTGAGAAGTTGGTTTGGGAGAATTCTCCGTCGCTGCCGCCGAGTCCCGTCATGTCGAACCGCAGAACGGCGATTCCTGTTTCGGCCAAAAACCGGGAGATTCGCGTGATCGCTTTGAGATCTTTGCTGCAAGTGAAGCAGTGACTGAAGACGGCAACCGGGACCGCCGTCGATTCCAGGCTCGGCGCGTTGTCGGCCGGTCGAACGGGCCGGTCGATAATTCCGGCTAGCGCGATGCCTTGCGAGTTTTCAAATCGGACTCGGTAGGAACGACGTTCGAACCGATTGGTGTGTGACGATTGGGCGTCGCTCACGTCGATTGATCCATGGGCAGTGTCGATCCGGTTGATCCGATGCGTCCAGCTTGGAACGCTTCCGCCATGGCTTTGGGAACCTCGGCTTCGGCCAAGACAAGTCGCGAACGGTTTTCAGATACTCGGGCTTTCATCTGTTGTTCTTGGGCGATGGCCTCCGCTCGGCGACGTTCGGCTTGGGCTCTCGCCACGCGAGTATCGGCTTCGGCTTGATCGCTCTGCAGACGTGCACCGATGTTTTCGCCAACGTCGATGTCTGCGATGTCGATGGAAACGATTTCAAACGCGGTCTGCGCGTCGAGGGCACGCGACAGGACGACTCGCGTGATCATGTCTGGGTTTTCCAGCACGTGGAAATGCGTTTCGGCTGAACCGATCGAACTGATGATGGCTTCGCCGACGCGTGCGATGACGGTGTCTTCGGTTGCCCCGCCAATCAACTGTTCGATGTTGGTACGGACGGTCACACGTGCTCGTACACGCAGTTCGATCCCGTTTTTCGTGATGGCACTGAGTGTTGTCTTGCCACTGCGTTTGGGATCGGGGCAATCGATCACTTTGGGGTACACACTCGTTTGTACGGCGTCGAGCACGTCACGTCCGGCGAGGTCGATCGCGGCGGCCTGATCAAAGTCCAACGGAATCTGAGCACGGTGTGCGGCGATGATCGCGTGGATCACGTTCATCACGTTCCCGCCGGCGAGATAGTGGGCTTCCAGGCGATGCGTGCTGATCCCATCCTTGCGGCTGATGTTCAGTTTGGCTTGGGCGGCCATGACTTTCGCCTGCACGATCACGTTCGGATTGACTTTCGTGAAGTGCATCCGGATCAGGTTGGCGAGCTTCACGTCGGCTTCCGACATGAACGCTTGGAACCACAGTTTGCCGTACTGAATCAGGAAGAATCCCAGTACCGCGACGAACACCAACGCGACGAGGATCCCGACGATCACAGCGATGCCATACATCCCCATCGGTTCTTCGCCCGCAGCCAGGATGGCCCACGATGAAGGTGTGAGGGATTGGGAGGGGACGACGGCGAAGATACCGGTGGGCTGGAAGATACCGGTGGACTGGTCGAGAGCGGATAACATGAAGGTAGATCTGCCGGAAGGAGATTTGTGGTGCGGGATGCACGTCATCGTATCGCGATGTGAATCCCTATCGTATCCGATCGCCCACCGCGTTTGCACTTGGCGGACGATGAATTCCGGCTGACGTTTCGTGTCAGAATCGAACGGGAGTCTCGGCGTTCCCCCTGTCGCGCGTCAAATCTCTATTTCACGTTACTGTGTCACGCGTCAGGTTCGACGCCGCGACACCGAGTCGCGTGCCTTATTTGCCCCACCCGGCAACGTCGATCAGCATGTCCGTGAGCGAACTGACCGGGGCGGCCGGTTCGGTGTAGCTCCACATGTTGCGAATCAGGTCGGTCATCAGCATGCCGCCGAGGCTCATCACCATCAGGATCAGCATCAAGCCAACTGTTTGAAGCAGCGTGAAGGGGATCTCGTACGCGACCGAGGCTCCGACGGGAGCAGCGGCAGATTGCTCGTAAGATGATTCGTCCGGCGTGAACGGTTCTTCGACCGGTTGGGCACCTTCTTCGATCGCGTCGACGCCACCGAAAACATCTGCTTGACCCTCTTCGAAAACCGGTGCCTCTTCGGCGATCGGTTCTTCAACAAACGCGGGTTCGTCGAAACCGCCGCTGCCGAAGGAATCCGAATTCTCGACATCGATTTCCTGTGATTCGCTTTCGTCGGAACCTTCGAGTTGGATTCCTGATGGCGACAGTTGGAATTCCTCGTCGGACGGGAAGTCCATGTTGGCACCGCTGCCGTCGTCGGGGATTAGCCCCGAGCCATAATCGCTGCCACTCGAACCCGAGCCACTGCCCTCGGCCAGTTCGGCGCCGAGGTCGAGAGCCGAGATGCTGCTGCCGGCGAGGTCGAGCGGTTCGCTCTCGAGCGACAGACCGCTGTCCGATGGGCTCATCAGGTTGATGCCGCTGTCACCCGCGATCGAAATGTCGCTGCCGGCACTGCTGACGATCAAGTCATCGTCGTCGTCCGAAATCACGAGGTCATCATCGTCGGCCAACGCATCATCGACTCCCGATGATCCGCCTTCCTCGGAACTCAACAGCGAACTACCGAGAAGGTTTTCGCTGTCGCCGCTGAGCAGACCGCTGCCGACGGAATCACCCGCGAGCAAGTCGAGTTCGCTGAGGACGTCACCGCTGACTTTGTTGCCACCGGTGATCCCGCTCGCACTATCCTTCAGATCGAGGTCTTCCATCATTTCGAGACTGCTCGCGTTCTCGTCATTGCTGACAAGGTCGAGGTCCATCTTTGCGTCGCTTCCCGCGAGGGCATCGCCGGAGCCGGGTGCCAGGTCCAGACCGCTGATCTCGTCGGAACCTTCGGCAACGTCTTTGAGTGACAGTTCGTCGGACTCTTCGGAGATGTCCAACAGAGGTGAATCGTCATCGGCCTCGAGGTCGAGCACACTGCCGAGGTTGAACTCGTCGCTGTCTTGCGAAGAAGCGGCCGGTTTCGAGGCTGCTTTCTCTTTGCCCGCATCTTCTGGGGAAAGGCTCAGTTCGCCGCTATCGTGGGATAGGGCCGAGCCGGCGATATCGAGTTCGTCCAGATCGAGCGGTAGGCTACTGCCGCTGCCACTGCCGATCGACGAACCGCCGGTGCCGCCCGGGATGATGAGAACATCGCTGCCGCCCGAACCGTCGCCGGCGACCAAATTGACGTCGCTGTCGCTGCCCGAGCCAGAGGCTTCCATTCCGAGATCAATGCTGCTGCCGCCGCTGCCATCCGCGTCGAGGCTAACGTCACTCGGATCGACGTTGCTGCCGTCGCCACCGATGACTTTGCCGACCTTCGAGCCGGGACCGTCTGCACCCAGGATACCGGATCCGAATCCCGAAAGGTTGGGAAGTTCATCGGCCAGCCGTGCGATCTCTGTTTCAGGAAACTTCCAACTCGAACCATCGCGAAAACCGCGGACCTGTCCCTGTGACCGCAAATCGATCAGAGACTGCGTGGGGATGCCGAGTTTTTTTGCGGCTTCTTCGAGTGAAAGATAAGTGGCCATGGCAACGCGGGGTTTGGAAAAGAGGCGTCAGAATGTTTGGCGATGAACCTCACCCCGATTCCTACGTGCCTGCCTTCCGAAACGATCGCGAATGCCTCGGACGTTTCTTAGCGTGCGATCAATGGGATCGCGGCGGAAGTCCTTGCATCCGACGGATTTGATCGGGCAGCGGTGGGGTGACGTTCAGTTCTAATGTGAAGTCGGCGGCAATTTCACGGCTGCTCGCCAGCCGGATTTTGCCTTCAGAACCCACATGATACACGGCCATCCATCGTTTTTCCGCATCTACGATCGTAATTACTTGAGTTCCCGAGTCGTCAACGTGGGAAAATCCGATCAAATCCCCCGAACCGGCAACGTCACGCCCATCGCGAGCCTCGATTACCGAAACTCGGTCGCCGACGACCTGCCCAAACCGGGGGCCATCTTCGCCTAACTTTCGCGGAGTCGCATCGTCCGTCGACGCGTCGGTGTATCCATCGGTGCCGGTGGGACCAAAATTCGGTGTCTGAGCCGTCACGGAGAGCGATTTCTCCGATACCCAGACGCCCCCGATCACTATCCCGACAAACAAAGGCAGCAGGCTGGGGGCGAACTTGCGAAGCGATGTGAGGAGAAAGTTAGTGAACATAAGTCAGTCGGCCTGATCGGTAAGGATCGATTCACTCAGGTGATAATCTGGGCAATCGCGTTTAGAAATCCTCTTTACCCTGCGGACTCATCGCACCGCAAACCCGAATTCGCAGCGTTTTGGTCAAGTTTGACGGTTATGCGGGTCGATCTGGTTGTTCGTACGCACCTCATGATATGGTCGCTTTCGTTCGCGTCAGGATCTCCACGCGGACTCAACACCAGCCGACCTTCGGCCCAGCAGTCACCATCTCGATCGGAAAAGGAGTCCCATGACTCAAACTCCCGAAGACGTCTCGCAAGACCAATCGACGCACGAATCGCCTGGCCCGATTCGGCCGCCGCAATCCGCGACGATGTTAGGCAAGTTGACGCCTCTGGTTATCGGTTTGGCGGGCGGTTGCGCCTTCTATGCCTTTGTCATGACGGTGAACTGGGCTCCGCTGAATCGATATTTCATGGGCCACCCTGTCGCCGTCGCGGCAACGATGCTGTTCACGGTGGCGGTGTCCATTTTGGCGTTCATGACGCTCGATACCGCGTCGCAGCAACGGTCGCTGCGGTTGCTACGCGATGCCGATCTGATGCCGCCTCCTCAGTCGGACAAAGAAAACACTTCGCCGGCGGAACGTTGGCAGAACGACAACGATGCCGGATACGTCGCGCGATCGTGGCGTGCGGCGCTGGCCGGATTGCCGGGATCGACGCGGCAAAGTTCGCTCGTACGGCGGCTCGACGAAGTCCTCACGCGACAGTCACACCGAGCCACCACGACCGAATTGCCCGAAGACCTTCGCGAGTTGTCCGTTCGTGATGCCGACGCCGCGCACGACGCGCTCGGTTTGATTCGCATCATCGTCTGGGCAATTCCGATGTTAGGCTTCTTGGGTACCGTGATCGGGATTACCCAAACGCTCGGCGGGCTCGACTTTACCGACGGGACCGCCGCGGTCGACCGGCTCAAGAGCGGGTTGTACGTGGCGTTCGATACAACCGCGTTGGGATTGGTGCTGTCGGTCGTTGCGATCTTTTTGCAATTCCCGGTCGAACGCGGCATGCAGAGTCTGCTCGTTGATATCGATGAGCGGGTCCGGAACCTGGTGTCGCTCGGATTGCCCGCGGACAACCCTGCCGACAATCAAACTGCGATGATCACGCATCTGTGCAGTGGGATCGAAACCGCGGTTGCGGAGTCTTTGGCGACCCAAGCCAAATTGTGGCGAGAGACAATCGAGGAGGCACAGGAAGCGTGGCGGAGCCAGCACACCGAAGGTGCCGAGCAGTTCCGTCATCTATTGCAGTCCGCAATGAAGCCGGCTCTGACCCATCACGCCGACCGGATCGATGCGTCGATCGGACGTCTCGACGGTGCCGCCAACGCGGTCGAAAACGCACTGCGAGAGCAAACTTCGTTGTGGCGTGGTGCGATGGAGGAGACCGCGACCGAGGTGCAAACTCATCGTCGGACGTTGCTGACTCACACCGAGGCGATGACCACACTGGCGTCGCGTCAGAGCGATCAGGACGCGTCGCTGCGGAACACGTTGTTGCAGGCGATCGAGACTCAAAATCGCACCGAAACAAACGGGCCGGCTCTCGATCCCGCCGTCACGCAGGCCATGACGACGCTCGCACGAGCCGTTGAAATGCTCTCGACGCGTTTGCCTCAGGCCGCCGAACGCCCCACCCGGGCGAATGCCTCGCCGGGACGTCCCGGACGATCGAATGTTGAACCGGCCGCGAAAGCAAACGCTTCGGCCAACCGTGGCTCGCTAGGACGTGCGGCATGAGTCGGCGCCGCGCCGGAATATCACCGTCGCTCTTCCCGTTCCTCGCGGTGCTGATTTGCACCTTGGGGACGTTGATCTTGTTGCTCGCGTTGGTTGCCCAGCAGGCCAACGACGCTGCGGTTGCGCAGGTGGAGCAAGAGAAGCAGGAAAAACTCGCCGTAAACGCGAAGGATAAGCAGCCGGTCGCGGTCGCCTCGGCAAAGTTATCACCGCCGCCGGCCGAGACCGATGAAGATGTGCCGCCGACGAAGATGAGCGCCACGGCAGCCGAGCGATTGATCGAGCAGGAACAGTTCCGTGTCGCTCAGTTGGTCTCCTTTCGCGACGAGCAAACCGCCGAGTTAGAACGCAAACGCGATGAGATCGCCCACCTCGAGTCGCACATGCGAAAGATCAAGGAAAAGCTCGCCGAGTTGAACGCTGAGGTCGATGCGGCCATGGCCGAAGGCGAACGGCCAATCGAAGACATTCAGACGGACGAGAAGACCCTCGTCCTGATGCGAGAAGAGGCGGCGAAGTTGCGAGCGGAGATCGAAGAACTCGAATCGAGTGAACGAGGTGACAAGCCCCGCGTGGTCATCGTGCCTCATCGTGGCCCCAACGGAACCCAGCGTCGTCCGATCTATGTTCTGTGCACCGCCGAAGGTCTGCAGATCCTTCCCGAGGGGGCTCGAATTACCAAGGCGCAGGCTCTCGCCGCGACCGAATCACGAAACCCTCGCAGCAACCCGTTGGGGGCCGCGTTGGGCATCGCTCGCATGCATGCGATGCAGGAATACGGAGATCAACTGCCACCGTATCCGTTGCTAATTGTGCGACCTGACGGAATCTACATGTATCGCATCGCCAGTGCGTTGATGAAGGATTGGGACGATCAATACGGGTACGAACTCGTACCGGGCGAAGTCGATTTGGCGTTTCCCGGTGGTGACAATGTATTGCGTAAAAACATGGAATTGGCGATCCACGAAGCCGCCGCACGCAACTACCACTTCGCATCAGGAGCAGGCGGTGTTGGTGGTCGGGGCAGCGGTGGTGCGGGCGGTTATGGATCAACCTCCGTCGCGTCCCGCTACGCAACTTCGCAACCGAACACGGGGGGATCCTACGCATCGGGGGCGTCCTCGTCAGGCCAACCGTTGCCGAGTGAGTATGCGTCCGAGTCGGGAGGAGGCCAGCAACCCTACACCGGGCAGTCGCAAAGCGGACGTTCGGCGGCCCCCGTTGGTGCTGCGGGCACGTCAGGCCGGGCGCGATCGGCGAGCCGACCTTTGCCAACCCTGTCGGCACGCGACCTTGATCGCCAAGCTCAATCCAATGGGTTTTCGCTGGCCCGCGACCAACGGTTTGACTCAATGGGCAACGTGTTTGCCGAGCCACCCGGGTCACGGGGTGGTTCGTACGGCGCGGCCGGAACGACGACTCAATCGGAAGCTCTCAATGACTTCCTACAAGGGAAAAAGCCGCCGGGAATTGACGGCCCGGCAAACGCCACAGGGGCGGGAACCGATGGCAGTCTCGCGGCATCCTCCGGAGAAAATTCAAGCGGAGAAAGCAGACCCGGGGCGACTGGAAACGATGGCGAGTCGTCTTCGGCCGGAGCATCTCCGCCGGGAGCTTCCATGGCGGGAACCTCCGCGGCTGGAACATCAGCTCAATCGGCCGCCGCGTCGGCAATGGCTTCGGGAACACCGTCGGGGCAATCCGCTCAAATGGCGATGTCTTCGTCGGCATCCGGTTCTCCTCCGATGACCGACGTGGCGATGAAGCTGAACGAGCCGGATCCGTCGTTCCTGCCCGAGCCAATGTCGCCCGAACAAGGTTCGGCTGGAATGCAATCACCTCAGGTCACCCAAAAGATGGTCCGCCGAGAGGGGAAAGATTGGGCGCTGCCTGAGTCGCTCCGCGGAATGGGGGGGACCGAATTTGTTCGACCGATCTCCATGCGTTGCCACCACGACCGATTTGAACTGGTCGATCAAGGTCAGGTTGTTCAGACGTTTGCGTTTGAGCAACAGGACGTCCATGGTGCAACGTTGCAACTCGCCACCGCGATCCGCGATCGCGTCATGGGATGGGGGGCCACCATGCAGGGCGGCTATTGGAAGCCACAACTCGAAGTGAGCGTCGGTCCGCATGCGGAACAACGGTTCCATGAACTGCAAATTCTTATGCAGGGAAGCGGTGTTGATGTGGTAAGGAGATCCCCATGAGCGGACGTCGTCGCAGCACGGTTGAACTCGGTCACGATGCATTCTTGGATATCGTTGCTAACCTCGTGGGCATCCTGATCATTCTCGTGGTCGTCCTGGGAACCCAAACACAACGAATCACCGAGATGTTGCGGGATTCGGTCGAGTCCGAATTGCAAATCGTTGAGAACGATGAGCCTGTTGAGAAGTTAATCGAACCGGCTCCGGAGTCTCCGGTCGAAGCAGTCGCCTCGCGGGCTCAATTGGACAAACTCGGTGAAATGGCGATGCGCGCCGCATCGGCTCAGCGAGACTCGATGCGGATTGAGGCGAATCTGAGACGATACAACGATCAAATCAGCCGACTTTCCGACGCACGCGGACGGTTGCTCGACCTGTTGAGTATCGCCGAAGCAGCCTGGGAAGAGAAAAAAAGCGAGCTAGACGAGACCAAGGTTCTCGCCGCCAAAAATCAGCGTCAGATCCGAGAAATCGAATCGGAAATTGCCGAGTTGGCTGGCACCAAAGAACGATTGGAAAACGAAGAAGCTCCATTGGTTGCGGTCGAGCACCTTCCCACGCCGATGGCCAAAACGGTCTTCGGAGACGAGATCGACTTCCGTCTGAAGGCCGGGAAATTGTCTCTCGTGCCAGTCGAACCTCTGATGAAGCAAATCAAGGAAGATGCTAGGCGAATGACGCAGCGACCGGGCAAGGATGCGTCCACCGTCGGCCCGATCCGAGACTACATCGCGAACTATGTTGTCGAACGAGAAGTCGGTCGCGTGACGCAAAACGGCCGAACCTCAATGGCCATGGCAACGCGGCTCGGGGCGGTCGCGTTTGAACCTCTCAACGATTCGGTCGGGCAGCCGGTCGCGCAGGTTCTCCGCGATCGCAGCTTCCTCGACATCGAATTAGCCGGGCGTGATCCGCATTCGACGACGATCACGGTTTGGGTTTATCCCGACAGCTTTGGCGAACTGCGGCAGCTCAAAGAGCACTTGTATCAGCGAGGTTTTGCGACCGCCGCACGTCCGTTGCTCGACGGGCAAGCGATCATCTTCAGCAGTCGCGGAACCCGGTCGAAGGCGCAGTAGTTTCGATCGCACCAGAGACGGATCGAATGCACCTGACCCAAGACACATTTGACTGCGAACCGTCACGTCGCAATGTATCGAATGCCGGAAGTTCGAATCTTCGGGAGGGGACCCGTGCAAACGAAAACAGCCCCGGTTCTGACACGGGGCTGTATGTACTCGGCTGGATTGCAGGTGAGGGGACGCCTGTTGCCTGCAACGAGCGATTGAAGGCGAGAAGAATTAGCCTTCGACCACGATACCCATGCTGCGGGCGGTTCCTTCGATCATCATCGCGGCTTGGTCGATGCTGCGGGCGTTGAGGTCTTCCATCTTCTTCTGAGCGATTTCTTCGCACTGAGCACGGGTAACCTTGCCGACTTTGTCTTTGTTAGGCACGCCGCTGCCTTTGGCGATCCCGGCTGCTGCCTTGAGCATCGATGCGGCCGGTGGGCTCTTGGTGATGAAGTCGAAGCTGCGATCGTTATACACGGTCACGATCACGGGGATCGGGGTACCGTTGTACTCTTTGGTGCGATCGTTGAACTGCTGAACGAATTGTCCCAGGTTCACACCGAACTTACCGAGCGATGTACCTACAGGAGGGGCGGGAGTCGCTTGACCACCGGGGACTTGGAATTTGGCTTGGCCGGTAACTTGTTTTGCCATGGGAAAACGCTTTTAGCTGTTCTCGAAGAGCCGAGGCTCCGTCGGGACTTGTGAGTGATGTGGAATGTTAAATTACGAGTGGGCAAACGAACGATCAGTGGGCGAGGGACGGCCTGGATGGCGCGTCGTGCCGTTTAGAGCGGTTCGACTTGCCAATGGTCGAGTTCCATCGGGACGCTGCGACCGAAGATATTGATGATCACCGTTACGCGACCGTTGGCTTCGTCGACCACGTCGACTTCCCCTTCTTGATTCTCGAAATTGCCTTCCTTGACGCGAACGCGATCGCCGACTTTGAACGGGATCGCGGTTTTGATCGGTGCTTCGTCTTCGTCGTCGACGAGTGGGCGGTTGATAAAGCGATCGACGTCTTCGGGGTCCATTGGCATCGGATTGCCGCCGGCGCCGGTGAAGTCACTGATACCGTTCGTTTCTCGAACCAGGAACCAGGTGTCGTCGTTGATCGACATGTAGGCCATGATGTACCCGGGCAGCAATTTGCGTTTGGTAACGCGGCGTTTGCCGTCACGGGTGAAGGTGGCAACGTCTTCGGATGGAACGACGATGTCGCCGAAGTACTCCTGCATGCCTTCCATTTTGATTCGTTTGCGGAGGGCCTCGGCAATGGAATCTTCGCGGTTGAATGCGACCTTCAGGATGTACCAATCCATCGGTGATTCATCGTTCACCTCAGGTTTGGGAGGTGCATTCGGGTCCACGGGAGCGGCTGGCGGCAGAGAGGGAGCGTTGCTTTCAGCGGTCGCGTCATCGGCGACCTCGTCCATCGCGGCCGAATCTTCTTCGTTGACAGTCTCGTTCTCGTTAATCTCGTTTTCGCTCACGAAGTGACTCTGAGGGTGCTAAAGATGAACTGCCAAATAACGTCAAACGCGAAGAGCGTGATGGCGAGGAAAAAGATGGTAAAGATCACAACCACGGCAGCCCGTTTGAGTTCATCCTTGCTCGGCCAGGTGACCTTGTTCATTTCGGCTTCGACCGCGATCAGAAAATCGGCGAATCGCGGCCAGTTGACGACGCGGAATCCGAACCACAGTCCCGCGGCGAGCAGCACTCCTGCGATGGAACGAGCGAGAATCGCATTTTCCATCAGCGTTGGCAGGAATCCATACAGGCGCCAGCAGCCCAAGCCAACGATGACGAAGATGGCCAGGGCAGTCAGTTGCCGAACGATGCGGCCTTGGTTCGGCTTGTAAACGTTGGCGTGGAACAGTTCGCTCGCTAAGGGAGCGTCTGCTGCACCAGATTGAGTTATATCTTTTGACATCCCTTAGGTCCTTCCCGGCCGATCGTTCGGCAGGATTTTAAAAACTCTTTTCCGCTGGCTTCCTGCGAACGGAACTGCAATGACCGGCTCCGTCATGAAGGCCCGATCTGGTATTTGATCTGAAAGCAGGGGCGGCGAGAGTCGAACTCACAACCGCTGGTTTTGGAAACCAGTGCTCTGCCAATTGAGCTACGCCCCTGTGACATCGTTGCAACGGGACATCGTGACTACGGAAAATACACCGTGAGCCGTTCCGTGCGGATGTCGATGAACGTTTTGTCAACACCTTGGTGAAAGGATGTTAACGAATCGCCGAAGCCCTGGATGGCAAAAAATCGCTATCCAAGGCTTTCTCGGCTGATTCTAGCGAATGGAGGCTGAAAGCTAAATGCTAAAAGCCGTTCCACGCAATTCTATTCGAGGATCTTGGTGACAACGCCCGAACCAACGGTACGTCCACCTTCGCGGATAGCGAAGCGAACACCGTCGTCCATCGCGATTGGCTTGTGCAATTCGACTTCAACTTTGACGTTGTCGCCAGGCATGCACATGTCAGCGCCGACCAAGTTAGCTGTTCCGGTCACGTCAGTGGTACGGAAGTAGAACTGTGGGCGATATCCGCTGAAGAACGGGGTGTGACGGCCACCTTCGTCTTTGCTGAGGCAATAAACCTCGGCTTCGAACTTGGTGTGCGGGGTGATGCTGCCTGGTTTCGCGAGGACTTGGCCGCGTTGGATGTCTTCACGTTTGACACCACGCAGGAGGCAACCGACGTTATCGCCGGCACGGCCTTCTTCCATTTCCTTACGGAACATTTCAACACCGGTGCAGGTGGTCTTCACCGAGTCTTGCGACAACCCGACGATTGCGACTTCTTCACCGACCTTGACGACACCACGCTCGATACGACCGGTAGCCACGGTACCGCGACCTTCGATCGAGAAGACGTCTTCGATTGCCATGAGGAATGGCTTGTCGTCTTCACGAGCTGGTTCAGGGATGTACTTGTCGAGTGCATCCATGAGTTCCGAGATGCCCTTGCTGGCTTCTGGATCGGATGGGTTGTTGTATGCCGGCAGCGAGCTTCCTTGGATGACAGGAACGTCATCGCCTGGGAAGTCGTACTTGCTGAGCAGTTCGCGAACTTCGAGTTCCACCAACTCAAGCAACTCTTCGTCGTCGACGAGGTCACACTTGTTGAGGTAAACGACGATGTAAGGAACGCCAACCTGACGAGCCAAGAGAACGTGCTCTTTGGTCTGTGGCATCGGGCCGTCTGCGGCCGACACAACGAGGATTGCACCGTCCATTTGGGCGGCACCCGTGATCATGTTCTTGACGAAGTCAGCGTGACCTGGGCAGTCAATGTGTGCGTAGTGACGTGTTGGCGTTTCGTACTCAACGTGAGCCACGGCGATGGTCACAGTCTTCGTTGCGTCACGAACCGTACCGCCCTTCGCGATATCGGAATAACCTTTTGCCTCGGCAAGACCCTTGGCTGCTTGAACAGCGAGGATCGCACCGGTCGTGGTGGTTTTACCGTGGTCAATGTGGCCAATCGTCCCAACGTTCACGTGGGGCTTGGTCCGTTCAAATTTGTCCTTAGCCATGCTGATTCACCTACAATCGCGACCTGCACCACTACCCCCGCTGAGATACGCCCTGCGGAAGCCCTCCTCGCCTGCGACCGTGTTCACACCCACGGTGGACCGCTGACGAATCGGCCGTGCCGATCGCATTCGATCTACAAAAATCGAAACGAAACGGAAATGTTTGGACGTCCCGTATCTGAAAGGACCAACACCTTTCTTCCCACGTGGGAGATGTTGGCCTGCCGGACGACCGGAGAGCTGCTGATGGGATTTGAACCCATGACCTCATCCTTACCAAGGAGGCGCTCTACCCCTGAGCTACAGCAGCAAAAAAAAACTGCTAGTGAACGGCAGTGATGATGCCAGTCAGAATGTCGATCGTGGTCGACGCGTCTGACTCGATCAAAAACCGTAAGTCACTAGTAGCTTTCGTTTTAAGCGGGTGAAGGGAATCGAACCCTCGTATTCAGCTTGGAAGGCTGCTGCTCTACCATTGAGCTACACCCGCGATTGAAAAGGCCAACTCTCGTTTGGGGCAAACGACCTTGGGGTAAGGCCACCTGCCGGGGTGAATCGTTGGTCATTTTCGAAATGGGGGCTATTGGATTCGAACCAATGTAGGCATAGCCAGCGGATTTACAGTCCGCCCCCTTTAACCACTCGGGCAAACCCCCAAAAAATCTTTCAACTCTTTGTGGCGAAGGGAATTCCTATGCCACGGTGTTCGTCATGAAAAACTCGTTCTCTCTGTTTCGATGTGTTTGTACGCTATTCGGCGATTGAGCGAGGTTTCGCCATTCAAGTCGCCGTTTTTTTGCTGGCATCTCAGGTGCTGGTCGACGCCGATGTCTTTCGGCACCTACAAATGTCTTGGTGGTGCACCCGTTTCGCCTAAGAGCCAACGGAGGGATTCGAACCCACGACCGGCTGATTACAAATCAGCTGCTCTGCCAACTGAGCTACGTTGGCCGCTGTTGCCGACCAGGGAAGGCAGAGTGTACCGATCCGCCGTTTGGGAACAAGACGGAATTGAACCAAAATAGGGACTGAAAAACAAAAAAAACGGTTGTAGTGGCCTTCAACGTTGCTACAGACCCTGGATTTATCGCGGCGGTTCGCATTGACGGTCCTGCAGAGCTCGAATCTGCAGCACCTGATCAAAGTGCCACGGGGCGTCGCTACACAATATCCCTGCTGTATCTCCTGCGGTGAGCCAGTTCAGCCTCTCTCTGGGCCTCAGTTGACGCGCCCGTTTTCGCTGTGGTGCGTGGGGATCTCGCGTGAGTTATCGCGAGCGGCCTGCTACAGTGCTGCCTGCTACAGTATTGTGTACTTGTTGCAAAAAATCCTCTGCCGGTGATCGTCTGCCAGTGATCGCCAGTCCGGAACGCTTGCGTTTATTCGTGCAGGATAAATGCGAGTGCGACGCCTGGCCGCGAGAGCGACACGCCGCTGTTTCCCACAGGTTTTAGGTGCGTTTCCGGTTTGTGTTTGCCGCAGGGCACCTTTCCGATCAACCCATGCCTTGCTATCAACTTCGAGAATGACCCAACCAACTGAAAACAACGAACTCGAAGAAACCTTTGAATCCGCCCTTTTGCGATATGGCATGCAGCTCGATGAGCCGCTCGCGGGAGAATTGCGGCGGTACGCGGAGGTGATGTGGAAGTTCAACGAGCAGTTGAACCTGACACGGCATACCACGTGGGACTTATACGTCGGCCGTGACCTCCGGGATTGCTTGCAATTGGCCCACCTGGTCCAGCCCGGTGAAGTGGTGTTGGATTTGGGCAGCGGAAACGGTGTTCCCGGGATTCCGCTCGCGATTCTCCGTCCCGATGTCGAGGTTTCTCTGGCGGAATCGGTTGGAAAACGTGCCAAAGTGCTCGATGAGCTGGTCACGGAGCTTAATCTGAGCGTTCCCGTCTACGCTTCTCGCGGCGAACACCTGTTGGAGGATTTCCGGTTCTCGACGATCGTGAGTCGAGCGGTCGGGAGTCTGATGAAATTCTGCAAGTGGGTGGAGCCGCATTCGGAAAGTTTCGACCGGCTGCTGCTGATCAAAGGGCCGAAGTGGGTCGAGGAGCGGGCGGAGGCTCGGCATCACGGCATTCTGAAAAACTTCGACCTGCGGGTGCTCGCGAGCTATCCGCTCGGGATTCCCGGCGCCGATGAAGCCGGCTCCGGTGAAGTCGAACAGGTGGCCCGCGAACGCGGCGATGAAGTGCTCGCCGATGACGACGACCTGTCTGACCTGCAGGGTCAGGGAGTGATATTGCAGTTGTCACGCAAAGGCCGTTTCGCCTAGCAGTGTTTCCCGCCTGTCGGATTTCTCTCGAACAACTATACTTTCAGCCCAATTGTGCGAAAGTTTGTCGGTTGCGCGGTTCTTGTATGTTACGGCTGCTCGAACCACGCGACGGGTGCTTTTGGGCCGATGCCACTGTTTCGACGCCGTGTTGTCGACCGCCGGGCTTGTCATCTGCTCCCGAAAGGTGTTTCGTGCGCCTTTCCTCTTTTTAGTCCCATTCCTCTGCCACTGGCTGAACGCTTCCCATGTCAGATTATAGCCTCACTCACTTGAGACAGCTCGAGGCCGAGAGCATTCACATCTTCCGCGAAGTCGTCGCCGAATTCGACAAGCCGGTCATGCTGTACTCGATCGGCAAAGACTCCGCCGTGCTGCTGCGATTGGCGTTGAAGGCGTTTGCTCCTGCGAAGCTGCCGTTTCCACTGCTGCATGTCGACACGACGTACAAATTCAAAGACATGTATGAGCACCGCGAAAAATACGTTCGCGGTGAACTCGGTTTGGACGTTCTGGTTCATACCAATGAGGAAGGGCTGAAGCTGAACATTCCCCCGTGGGAAGACAGCGAGCGTCACACCGAGTTGATGAAAACCGATGCTTTGAAGGCGGCGTTGGACAAGTACCAATTCGACGCCGCGTTCGGGGGAGCCCGCCGCGACGAAGAGAAGAGCCGCGCGAAAGAACGCGTGTTTAGCTTCCGTGACAAATCGCACCGCTGGGATCCGAAGAACCAACGTCCCGAACTGTGGAACGTTTACAACGGCCGCGTGAATAAAGGCGAGTCGATTCGGGTCTTCCCAATGAGTAACTGGACCGAACTCGATGTTTGGCAATACATCCACTTGGAACAGATCCCGATCGTTCCGTTGTATTTGTCGGCGCCGCGAAAGGTGATTCGTCGCGACGGTATCTTGTTGATGCGGGATGACGACCGGATGCCTCTGCTGCCCGGCGAAGTCGAGGAGACGAAGATGGTCCGCTTCCGAACGTTGGGGTGCTACCCGCTCTCGGGAGCAGTCGAAAGTGAAGCGACGACGCTGCCTGAAGTGATTCAGGAAATGTTGTTGACTCGAACGAGTGAGCGACAAGGCCGCATCATCGATCAAGACGAAGGTGGTGTTGGGATGCAAAAGAAAAAGGAACGCGGCTACTTCTAGTTCACGCCGCCATGGACCAGCCACGCGCTGTTCGCGTCTCGCCGTTACTCGCGCGGCGAGACCATCTCTGCGACACCGTCTCTCTTCCTACACAGCCAACACCTGATCGTTAAAAGATCCTTCCCATGTCTCATCAATCTGACCTGATCGCTACCGACATTGACGCCTACCTGAAACAGCATGAGCAGAAGCAGCTCTTGCGTTTCATTACCTGCGGCAGTGTCGATGATGGTAAGAGCACGCTCATCGGACGTTTGCTCTACGATTCCAAACTCGTCTATGAGGATGAACTCGCGAAGGTTCAGGACGACTCGGTGCGGCAAGGTTCGGTTGCCGGCGGTTTTGACCCATCCCTATTCATGGATGGATTGAAAGAAGAACGCGAGCAAGGGATCACGATCGACGTTGCGTACCGGTATTTCAGCACTGCCAAACGCAAGTTCATCATCGCGGACACGCCGGGGCACGAGCAGTACACGCGAAACATGGCTACCGGTGCGAGCACCGCGGACCTGGCGATCATCTTGATCGATGCACGACACGGCGTTTTGACTCAGACACGGCGGCACTCGTTCATCGTTTCGCTGTTGGGGATTCGTCACGTCGTCGTGGCGATCAACAAGATGGACTTGGTTGATTTCAGCGAAGAACGGTTCAATGAAATCTGCTCCGACTACCGTGCCTTTGCGGCGCGGTTGGATCTGCCTGATTTGAACTTCATTCCGATTAGTGCACTCAACGGTGACAACGTTGTCGACCGCAGTGAATCATCGCCGTGGTACACCGGTTCGACGCTGATGAACTTCCTCGAAACGGTTTACATCGGATCGGATCGTAACCTGCAGGATTTCCGGATGCCGGTTCAGTATGTGAACCGTCCGAACCTGAACTTCCGGGGCTTCTGCGGAACGATCGCTTCGGGGATCGTGCGTCCTGGCGACGAGATCATGGTTCTGCCGAGTCGCCGGAAATCGAAGGTGAAGCAGATCGTTACCTACGAAGGTGATTTGGAAGAAGCGTACGCACCGCTGTCGATCACGCTGACCCTCGAAGATGAAATCGACGCCAGTCGCGGTGATATGATCGTTCGCAGCGGCAACCTGCCTCGCAGCGAAACCAATGTCGAGGCGATGTTGGTGTGGATGGGCGAAGAGGCGATGGTCCCGGGCAAGACTTATCTGATCAAACACACCACGCAAACCTTGCCCGGCAATGTGCAAACGTTGAAATACCGCGTTGACGTTAACTCGTTACACCGAACGCCGGCACCGACGTTGGAGTTGAACGAAATCGGTCGGGTCGCGATCGAGTTGTCCGCCCCCATTCACATGGACCCGTATCGACGAAACCGATCAACCGGTGCGTTTATCGTGGTCGACCGGATTACCAACTCGACCGTCGCCGCGGGGATGATTCTCGACCGCGGGGCGACCGGCAAGGAACGTAGCGTTTGGGACGACGACATCGAAGCGGCCTCGGGCGATAGCGATGCGGAAGTCTCGGCGGTCTCGGCCGACGAACGTGCGGCGCGGTTCGGGCAGAAACCGGCAACGGTCCTGTTGACGGGACTAACCGGCAGCGGCAAGTCTTCGATCGCCAAAGCGGTCGAGCGTAAGTTGTTCGACGTCGGCCGCGCTGTCGCGGTCATCGATGGCGAACAGTTGCGTCGGGGACTCAGTCTTGATCTCGGGTTCACCGCTGAAGATCGCAGTGAGAACCTGCGTCGCGGCGGCCACCTCGCTCAAACGCTCAACGAGGCCGGTTTGATTTGTTTGGCTGCAATGGTGGCTCCTGCCGAGGACGTTCGCCAGAAGGTTGGCAAACTCATTGGGGACACACGTTATCTTGTGGTGCACGTTGCGACCCCGTTGGAAGTGTGCCGCGAACGCGACACGAAGGGGCAGTACGCAAAGGCCGATGCCGGTGAACTGTTGAATTTCCCTGGGGTGACTGCTGATTACGAAACGCCTGTTTCGCCTGATTTGGTGGTCGATGCGTCCAAGTCATCGATCGGCGAGTGCTCCGACGCGATCATTGATTTATGAAAGAACGAGAGTTTATTAAATGAAACGACGCCTCCTCGCGGTCCTTCTGATGCTCTCGGCT
>NZ_ANOH01000049.1 GCF_000346505.1 Aporhodopirellula sallentina SM41 | reverse complement strand
CCAAACCACGAAACACACGAAAAGAAGAACGGAGATCAACTTTCGTGTCATTCGTGGTGATCAACTCCCGCAGCAACCGACGCCTGGATCACAACCACGAAATACACGAAACACGCGAAAGGAAAAACGGAGGCCAGCTTTCGTGTCATTCGTGTGCTTCATCCCCCACCAGCATAGCTTTGGCCTGTTATGATCCGATACTCTTCCGACTAAGAACCTGTTTGTGAACAATCCGATGGCAGCCATCATTTTGAAGGACGAAAGCTACAAAGTGATGGGGGCGCTATTCGAGGTTTATCGCGAGATGGGCTGTGGCTACTTGGAAGCGGTCTATCAAGAATGCTGCGAATTTGAGTTCACCGAACAAGCGATTCCCTTTTCGCCCAAGACGGAATTGACGCTGCGTTACAAGCAGAATGAATTGAAGTCAAAGTACATTCCGGATTTCATCTGCTACGGCAAAATCATCGTGGAGCTCAAAGCGGTCGCTGTGATCACCTCGCAACATCGTGCCCAGGTCCACAACTATCTCATGGCAACCAATTTCCCTCTCGGCATCATCGCCAACTTCGGCCACTATCCCAAACTCGAATACGAACGCATCGTTCGTTGACTTTCACATCAGGGCCTGCAATACACGAAAGGAACAACGAAGACCAGCTTTCGTGTCATTCGTGTGTTTCGTGGTGATCAACTCCAGCAATAACCAACGCCTGATTCCAAACCACGAAATACACGAACC
>NZ_ANOH01000048.1 GCF_000346505.1 Aporhodopirellula sallentina SM41 | reverse complement strand
CGTTGAGCAATCGAGCGATGGGTAAAGCCGGCACGGTCCGTTGAGCGTTGTCGTCGGCTAGGTTTTCTCGATCAAAGAGGCATTCTGCCGGAGCGTCGGTCCACGTCGCAATTCTGTCGAGCAAGCTCTTGTGAGCAACAACAAGAATCGGGCGATCTTCGTGCACCGACTCGCCGGTGCCGTTCGCGGCGATGTTGCTAGCGGTGTCAGTGGGCTGCTGCGGAGAGGGTTGGTCGGCCGCGGCGAGGGGCCCGCAACCAGCCAAGGCAACGACCAAGCAGAGTGTTCGGAACTTGAGCAACATAGAAGAACCCTTCGTAGGAAAAGAAGCGATGAGTGCCGTCAGGACATGTTCAGTTTATGACAACACGACGCATGTGCAATACGTGTGCATGAAGGAAGTGTTCTTGGGGATCTGCTAAAGTATCCAAAATGGATGCCAAACCTCAGCCAGCAAAACAGCCCCGTTCGAGTTCGATGATGCCGATCCCAACCAATTTGATCACGGGATTCCTTGGGTCAGGGAAGACAACGGCGATCAATCGCTTGCTTGAGCATCGACCGGATGGCGAACGATGGTCGATTTTCGTGAACGAGTACGGCATCGTGACCGTGGACGAGATGATTGGTGGGGGATCAACCGCAGCAAGAATGAGACTTCGTTCAGCGCCACGGCGTATCGTCGCGATAGCCGCTTGGAAGTCATCACCGACAGTCCAACCTCCGGCTGGGAGGGGCTGGAGCAACTGCTACTGAAGTGCAAGTAGCAACCTCACGTTACCATCTCGTTTAACCGGTAGCCGAAGGCGTCGCACGATCAGGGGCAGGACCGGGGAACGGCGTCTCTGGCTACCGGTTAAACGAAGAACACTAAGTTCGTGGCCCTGGGCAAATTGACTATGCGGACCGCACTATGGCTTGTGCGGGCTCGCAGCAACCGCATAGGCATCCGTAGCGTCGGTTCAGCAAGTGAGCGCCCACCAAGAGCAACCCACCGATCGGTGTGATCCAGGCGGCAAAGGGAGCGATGAAGGCTTGGAATTCAGAGTCCACTTCGGGGTTTCCAGCGGAGGCAACGCCGCTCACGCTGGTTTGCGTTACGTCGGTATTTGTCTCGGTGCCCGCAATCGCGGTGCAATGCTCGCAACATGCGTCGGTGCAAACGGCGGCATCGGTTGCCGCGATGGTGGAAGTCTCGCAGGCCGCACAGCAGTCACCAGCCATGCCAAATGCCGCGCTGGTGATCAGAACCAAGCCCACGCTGGCGATTGCGATCGGTGTCATCCGGCGATGCTTGCGGAAGCCAGGGACGAAAGCCGCGATCGCGATCAGGAAACAGGCCAGAGCCATCCACTGGTGAAACGATTCATCCGCCAGGAAGCTGAGTCCCAGTGCGGGCAAAAATGCGATCACGAACGGCATGGCCGCACAATGAATCGCACACCCGATCGAAGCAACGATCCCGACCCAATCGCGCCAAGTTGAGTTGTCGCTTGATTCCTCGGTGATAGCGTTCGAGGGCAATGTCGTTAGTTCAATCATGGATAATCTCCCTGTGAGGTGGAGAGGATTTTGTGGGATAGCCGTGCAGTTGCACATGATATGCATGTGTGGTGGTTCGAGGAAGGATCTACCAGGGAAATACGAGCGAAATTTTTGACCAATGCGGGGGGCTGTTGCGTGGGGGCACCGTGCGTGGGTAAGTGAGAATTCACTTGCACAGGCGTTGCACATGTGTAGAATTCAATATTCGGTCTCTTTGCAACGATAGGAATTCATGATGACTGACGACGAATCGCTTGACCTGGTCAAGCAAGCGATTCGCGACGCGGGGCTGCGAGCCACGCCGGCGCGAATAGCCACTCTGCAATTGCTCCGCCGGTCCACCTCACCGCTTACTCACGCCGTGGTGGCGGAAGACTTAGCGACGCTCGGTGTGGACAAGGCCACCGTTTTCCGCAATTTGAATGACATGGTGGATGCTGGGCTGCTTCGGCGAACCGAAGTTGGCGACCACGTCTGGCGATTCGAAACGATCGATGAGGAACATGACGGCGGGCATCCGCACTTTCTGTGCGTCGATTGCGGTACCGTTTCCTGTTTGGACGACGTCAAGTTGACCGCGGGAAGTCAACGGGCCAGCGAGCAGTTTGGTGAAGTCACTGAAATCTTGCTTCGCGGGCATTGCAACGACTGCCGGGAATGAGAGGCGTATTGCTTCCTGAACAGATGGCCGGTGACGGTTGGCTGTGTTTCTGCGGCGTTTTATATTGGACTTGAGCAGCCTAGGCTCGAGTCGTTTGGATGTCGTTCACCATTGGCTGGTCAGCCAATTCCATGCGGGATGGTGCAGCATCACGGCTAGGAATAGCAGCATCGTCGGGGTGAGCCAACGGGGACGCAGTTTCCGGCCGCCGATGAATCGGCTCGTCCATGCCATCCCGATCCAGATCGCTCCGATGGTGAGTGTGGCTTGCCAACCGAGAGCCACCCCGATCAAAAGAGCGGCAAGCGTTGTGGAGGTGCGGGGTTGATTGGAACGCACCTGAGCGAATGAAGCGAGCGTTGAAATCCCCCATCCCGCGAAGGCACCTGCGATCACAGTGGCGACTGGCGTGAAAAATTGCGGCATCCGATTTGCCGGGATCGACGTTTGCTCGAAGATGGTTACCGGGACGCAGTGAGGAGTTGCCAGGGCGATGGAAATGGTAGTCAGGAGCATGACTGTCGCGAGCCAAGTGGGACAACGCAGTCGATCGGTTTCCATCAATGCTAGCGTCAGGATGAAGCAAAACACCAGGCAGTGGAACAAGTAGATTCCCACAACAGGCCACTTCGTATAGAGGATGATCCATACGATTCCTGTGTAGCTGTAATGAGGGAAGCTGGGAACGTTGGCGGCGCCCGTGACGAGTTCGTAGAGGAACAGCGACGCAAAGAGAAACATCGTTGTCAGTTCAACGAGGAAATAACGAGCAGGGATCGGCGTATGGCAATCGCGACATTGTCCTTTAAGGTTCAGGTAGCTGATGATCGGGATGTTATCGATGCGTCGGATTTTGGTCCCGCATTGGGGGCACGCCGAGTCGCGAAAGGCGATGGAACGACCGCGTGGTGCGCTGTCCGCCACGACGTTGAGGAAGCTGCCGAAGCAGGCTCCAGCGGCAGCGAAGATGGCAAAGATGACAACCTTGGAACTGCGAATCCGCAGGTGTTCCATGGCTGTTGGTTCTTCGAGGGTATAGCTGCTCGGCGTCTCCTGTGTGCTGTTCCAGATCGTTTCCACCGTCGGTAACAGGACCAAGTATCCCAGCAATCCGAGCCCCGCCAGGAGAAATGCAGTGCCCCGAGGTGAGAGCTTCGAACGAATGTTTTGGGTGAAATGGATGGTTTCAAGGACTGCTAGAAAAGCGGCCACCCACATGAGCGCGACCGGGTTGCAAAAAAAGTTTGCGGCGGTGAGTGATGGTTGCGGAGGAGTTTGCTGATACGCGGTAATGGAAAAAAAGAGAGCGAGACCGAGTAGTGTCACCCGGAAGAGCATTGGAGTCGCCGTGGAGACGAGATAGGCCAACACGAGAGCGTTTCCGACCAGCATCCAAGTCGCGTTGGATTCCATGCAGACTCGGACGATCGAGCCCAGGAGGGCACTCCCGGCTACTCCGACGAACGCCATGCGCAGATATTCTCCCCAAAGCGTTTTTGCGAACCAGTCGTCGCTAGTCGAGACGGTCGATGGAGAATTCACGGCAGACGCACTCAACACGAATCACGACGTCTGTGCCGACCCACATCCGACGATATAGAAAGAATGATTTGCGACTATAGTGTAAATGCACAATGAGTGCAAATGAGGGTTGCTGTTGGTGAAGATGTTAAAGATTGGGCAGGATTCGTGGCGTTTGAGCGCTCCAAGGGCCCGGCTAGGTCTCAGTTTGACTGAGCAGAGAATTCCGGGACGCGTTCTCGCGCTGCGGCGAGAGATCGCGTCCGGAGGCTGCTGGCTACGAAAGATGCGACGTGATGTCGATCACTCAGGGCGGAAATTCTTGTCGGTGGTCAGTAGGAATTGGTCCATGGTGAAGCCGTCTTCTCGCATCGAGAATTCGATCATCTTTTTGCCGGGGGTTTCGATGTCGAGGTAGATCTCCATCGGGACGCCGCAGTGCTGTTTCTCGGTTCGTTGGGCACACTGCCAACGCCATGTATTTTTGCCTTGGCACCACTGCATACGTTGTCCGTGTTCAGGCCACTCTCCGTCGATGCCGACGTGGATTCCGTTGTCTTCGCTGCCGGTTGAGAACGCTCTTACCCAAACGTAGTAGCGGCCTGGTGTTTCGATATGGACGGAGTAGCTAATGATCGCCATTTTGCCCGCTTCGGGGCTGAAGTTCTCACCGCGAATGAGTTTATCGCCGTGAGTTCGACGGGTATCGGGAAGCAGACGGATGTAGGACCCGTTGCTGGCACCTTCGGCTGCCTGTTTACGTTGATCGGCATCAGCGACCGCCGGTGCGCCATCGGGAGCGGGGATGACATGCCATTGACGGACGTCGTCCTCTCGCTGGCCTGAGAAACTCTCGGCTTCGACAACGATGGGCGCTTGCGGACCGGCGTTCACGGGAGCATCAGCGTGTGTGCTGGTGAAACCCAATGTGGAAGCACCCGCAAAAACGATCGTCATCACTTTGTTGAGGATCGAACTAACATCTCGCCGTCTAGTCATCGGATATTCCTTGATTCATTGCACCGTGGGGACTTTCACCAACGTTGGTGAGGACGCGTCATGATAACTCAACGCGAGCGGAGAAACATGCAAACGTGGACAAGTGATTATTGGATCGTTTGACTGAAGTTTATTGTTTGCTAAAAGGGCCGAATCTATCGATTGCTTGCGATTGTTGACGTGCGATGACGGAAGAGAAATCCTGCTGCTACTGCGATGGCATAGAGGATCAATAGTGTGATAACGGTCGGGTAGGCGGCAGGCTGAAGAGGATCGTTTGCTTTGTCGACAATTGCTGTGTAGGCCGCCGCCAAGGCACCGGCCACGGATATCCCCATCGCAATGTTCCAAATCCAACGGCGAGTACCGGTGGGACGATCGTCGCCGAGGATCCGTTTGCTATTCATCATGAGGAAGAACGTGATGTAGGCAATCGGCAAGAGCATCATCCCGAAGGTGCTGGCAAAAATGGCTAGCCAAAACTTGGCACCTCCCGACCATAGCCATACCCAACTGGCGCCACTGAGTCCGGCGACAAGGACGCCGACCACGAAGGGGACGGTTCCTTCGGGAGAGCCGACCATCTCGCGGAACGCGTAACCGTTGATGAGCATCAAAATGATGATCGAAGAAAAGCCCATCCCGAACACGCCGAGCCCGAATACGAGTTTCGCGTTGGCTTCTCCTAGCAAGGGAGTGAGCGTTTGCGAAAGTTGAAACGCGTCTCTTTTAACGAGCGCAGTGGCAATGCGTTTTTCGTCTGATGAGAGTTCGGCCATCATCTGTACTTTGGCTTGCTCATCGACCTGTTCGGATCGCTCGGCGAGCATGGTGTTGATGCGTGACAGGAGAGATGGTTTGACCGCTTCGAAGAGAGGGGATTGCTCCATCACGGCCAAATCATTGGAGGCGAGTTGATCGTCGATCCGGTTGTGAAACGATGCCGAGGATGCGATCACGACACAGCTCGTCACCAGTACGAACGGGATCGCCATTCCGGTCGCGAGATCAAATTGTGCCAAGCCACGAAAGGGTTTGTCCCAGCCGCGTGCGATCATGGAGTAGGGCATGAGGAACGTCATGTTGATACCAACGGCGGTTGCCGCTGCAGCGATCATCACGGTGCGTTGATTGGCGACTAGCTGATCCGTCCAAAATTGTGCGGCGACCGGTGGCATGCCACTGACCACAGCGTGCAGTTCCCCGGTTGGCATCCGCCATTGCCGGAGATCGGGGACTAAACCCGACAGTGCGGAACTCAGGTCGACGTCGCCGTTGAGAATCAAAAGGGCGGCGACGCCAAAGAAACAGAATACGACCGTGCTGATCAGTGATTTCAGGAAGACGTCAAAGAGCCACGCCGCTCGGCCTCGACGGACGTTGAGCAGCACGATTACTCCCGCGGCCACAAATATGACCGCGGTTACGAGCCACTTCGTGTTGGCTTCGTCGCCGAGGCCGCTACAGTCGCCGATCGTGAAGAGGTTTTTATCGAGTGCGTCGTAGCACAAACTGAACTGCGGCATGCACCAAATCATGTTGGCCATCGCGGTGGCGATGAGCCATCCCCATCCCAACGCAGGATTGATTTCACGATTGATTGCTTCGAACGGGCGTCGACCAGTCGACAGCGTGACATAACTGATCGCCGACAACATGATCACGCCCATCGTGATCGCGACGATTTGTAACCAGAGAAGGCTGGTTCCTCCCAGAACACCCAAAAACAAGGACCCGGCGAGCGAACCTCCTCCGAGAGTGGTTGCGCTTTGTAGCCATCCGGGCCCGGACAGCTTCACGAAAGCGGATAGCTGTTTGCCTTCTCGCTGAGCCTCGAGCAGCAACGCTCGGTCTGACCGTACCGAGTCATTGGATGGGGCAGCGTTGGTTGCCATGGTATCCGAGGGAATCAACGATCATGGAATGGGGGCACCGCTGGGGATCGGCGGAAGAATGCCCTTTGTGGGTTGGACGGGCGAGCGTGGCTGGACGCTGCACCGGAGATGTTTCTGCGTGACCTACAATTTGCCATCGCAGTAGTCCTGGTACCGTTTGGCGATGTCGGCTTCTTGGGCGTTACCGCGATGAACTAGCATGCCGACGTGTTGGTCATATTGGTCACCTTCGGCAATGGTGAATGTGGCATTGTGATAGCCTGTGGCACCGCGAGGGCCCCAGGTTCCGTAGTCACGGATGAGCCACAAGTGCGGCGGTTTCTGATCGGGATGGATCATGCAGGTGATCCCTTCGAAACCTGAATCGTCCGGCATGGTGGCAGAATAGTCCACCCAGTAGGCGAGTTTATCGTGGGTTCCTGATTCATTGACGCCGCCTTCACTGTTGACGACTTTGCCGCTGCCTTTTTTGACCGTGAAGGGATCGCTCATGCGGATGTATGGGATCGCGTAGTGGGTCGCGTCACGTTTGATCGTGACGTCACCATAGGTGGCCTGTAGACGGAATGAAAAGTCGAGGAAGTACTCACCGTCGGCGAGTGCTACCACGCGGTAGTGACGGAGTTCATCGAGGAGAGGTGTGTCGCCGTCCATCCAAGTCAACTTTTCATCGAACTCGGCTTCGTTACCGGCAACGGTGACGTTTGAGAACGCGACATGACTGACTCGGCGTTGATACGGAGCGATCGGCCACGGAGATTTTTCTTTGTCGGTGACTCCGGAGTAAAGTGCCATGTAGAGACCCACGGGCTTGGGCTGCCCTTCGAGGTGGACACGTTCTTCGGCTACCCAAAACGATCGGTGGTGTGGATGGTCTTTGCTGATCTTCACCGTCATGGGGCGACCGCTCGCACTGAGAAAAGGATCGAAGTGGGGTAAGTCAACAGATGAGTCGCAGCGATAGACGAACGCGGGCTTCTGATCAATACGCAACGTCAATGAACTTTCGTCATCGGCAATCTCTACTGCGATGCGGGTGGACGTGGCAGGAGTGTTGTCTGCCGCGACACCGTGCATGTGGCAGAAGGTGAGGGAGATCACCGAGGCAATGATCCAGAAGATACGCGGTGATAGAGACATGGGAATGTTCTCGACGGGAAGGATGAAATGACGGGTAGGATGAAATGAGGTGGGGTAGGAAACGGCGCGGGGTGTTAGACCGTGGGTAATTCGAATCCTTTTCGAATGGGGCGGGTGAGCATCTCGTTGGCCTCGTCATCGCCAACGAAAGTTTCTCGATCGGGATCCCATCGTAGATTGCGTCCGAGCAACCGACCGATGTTCAGTAGGTGGCAAACGGTCGCACTTCGGTGCCCGAGTTCCACGTCTGCGATTGGTCGTTCCCCGGACACGCAGCAGTCGAGCCAATTGCCGACGTGACTCTGGTCTTGTCGTGAGTGTTCGTCCAAGAGGTTTTGGGCGAGTTCGGAAGGGTTGGACGTGATGCGACCACGGAATACTTCCATCTTTGCTTTCTCGCCAACGAATATTCCTCCGCCGCGGTTCCCGCGATCCAAATGAACGGTCAAACCATTGGCGTAACGGAAGCGAAGTCGTGGTTGGGAACAAACTCGTTGCCCCCGGTCCCTCGATTCGGGGCTACGGTAGATGGGCAAGTCAAGCGCAGGACCGTCGACGAGGATTTCCGTTGGACCGGTTGAGTCGAGTCCGAGTGCCCACTGAATTTGATCGAATCCGTGCGTGCCCCATCCGGTCATTTCACCTCCGCTGTAGGGCCGAATGGATAGCCAGCCGGGATTCCCACGCGGCGCGTAAAGGTCTTTGTTGTAGGGCACTAACTCCGTGGGGCCGCACCACATGTTCCAATCAATCCCTGCGGGAACGGGTTGGGAGGGAAGTTCGCACAGCCAGGGGCTTTCGTAGTTGGCAGCGTGGACTTCTTTGATTTCACCGAGTCCGCCGTTTCGGATGAATTCGCAGCCGATGAAATTAGCGCGTTGAGATCGTTGTTGCGATCCGACTTGGAAGGTGATTCCCGTCTTTCGGGCGGCTTTGACCATCAACCGCCCTTCGGGGATCGTCAACGTTAACGGCTTTTCAGCATAAACATGTTTGCCTGCCAATGCGGCGGCGATGCAGATATTGGCTCGCCAATGTTCGGGCGTGGCCGTGACGATCGCATCGACGTCGTCGCGGTCGAGAACGCGTCGGTAGTCTTGATAGACATCCGCGGCGCCGACTGCGTTTGCAATGCTCTCTCCGCGAGGTTGGTTGACGTCGCAGATGCACACCACGTCGGTTCGAGGATCGGATGCGGCTTGGCGAAGAACGGCGCTCCCTTGCCGGCCCACTCCGATGCCCGCGATGCGAATTCGATCGTTCGCACCCGGTCGGTTGCCTTCCGCGAGAGCTGAACGAGGAATGATGGTCGGGAAGGCGAAGGTGGTTGCCGATGCGACTGCGGATCCGCGAAGGAAGCCGCGCCGTGTCAACGCGACACGGTTTTTTGACGTTCGGCCGGTTGAGGAGGGAGTGTTGGAGTTGTCATTGCGAGACATCGTTGGGTTCCAGTGCCGTTAGGAGGTCCGGTGCAGTGTTTGGGGGATATGAGTGCTCTTGCCAATGATTTCTCGGAGGTGATCGATGCTACGTTCGGCTTGCTCCAAGGTGCCGCACTCGACGCTCAGCACGATGTCCTGCGGTACCGAGCGACAGGTCGCGACGATTCGTTCCCAGTCGATGACTCCGTCGCCGCAGGCACAACCGACGGCGGTGCCCATCACTTTGCCCCGCTCGGCTTCGGATTGTTCGACCGAGATGTCTTTGGCGTGGATGTGAATGACGCGGTGTTTGATGCGTTCGAGCCATTCGTGTGGATCTTCGCCACCGAGATAGGCGTTTCCGGTATCAAAGTTTGCTCCGAGGTTGGGGGAATCGACTAGGTTGAGGCAACGGTCATAGAGGGCGGGTTTGAGCGAATAGGTTTGATGCATCTCGAAACCGATTCGGATGCCTCTGCGTTCGCAAACTTTGAGGGCCTCCATAAGTGAATAGCGGATGAGGACGAAATCTTCCTCCATCGTCGTCCACGTTTGTTTATGGCCTTCGTGCGTGTTGATGATCGGTGCCCCGATTTCGTTGGCAAAACGAGCCGCTTGTTTGAGATACTCGACCGCGATTTCCGGTTTGGATGCCTGGCTGTGCGACGACAGCGCCGAGAGTTTGAGTCCGTGTTTTTCAACTTCGTCGCGAATGCGAAACGGATCGTCGAGCATGGAGACACTGTGGAAGTATCTCGCTTCGCTGAGGAGTTCTCGCCCCCAGTGGACCATCGGTTCGATGTATTCGTAGCCGAGGTCGGCAGCGAACTGCACGCCCCACTCGAAAGACTTGTGTGACGTGCGAACCGCTTCGAGGTTCAAACCAATTCCGACTTTGCCCATGGGGTTTTACTCTTTCAGTGCTGCTGAGTTGACATCAATGACACTGAAGAGAGTCTAGTAATCCTGCGGTCCGAAACCACTGGCAGATGTTGTCAAAATAATGGTAGGTTTTTGTCAGGTGCGGTTTGAGACGTGAGACTAATCTACGGTTGGACGCAGGTGGTTCATGACGTGATTGGGTCGGCTGCGAAAGAGAGGAAGAGGAAGGAGGAGGTGGGGAGAGAGGGGATCGTGGATGAGTCCGAAGTGAGGTCTTACCGGGAATTGCAATATGACCGAGCCAAAACAGATACTCTTGCTCGTTGAAACCTCGCGCGTCTTTGGACGTGACGTGATCCAGGGGATCTCGCGTTACGCAAAGGAGCGTGCGAACTGGTTGTTCCATTTCGAGGATCGCGGCATCAACGAAGGGTTGCCGCCGTCGCTGAAGCACTGGCAAGGCGATGGGATCATTGCGCGCAGTCCAACCCGTCCTCTCGCGAAGGCAATCGGACGTTTGAATTGTCCCGTTGTGGAGTTGCTAGGGGATGGCGAAGTGCAGACTGCCGAGGTTCGTACTGATGAACAACGTACCGCAGACCTCGCGATCGACCATCTCATCAAACAAGGCTTTGAGCGATTGGCGTTTTATTCATTCGCCAACTCATGGTGGTCAGACGCACGCCGAGATGCCTTTTGTGAAAACATGAGTTCACGCGGCCTTACCGCTCACGTGTTTCCAGGTGCATACAAAGGCAGTCAACTCCCGTATCCGACGTGGCGTCAGTCGTATGAGAGACCGTTGATACAGTGGGTGGAACGGTTGCCCAAGCCGATTGGGATTTGGGCGGTGGGCGATTCGCAGGCGATCCGTGTTTTGGAGGCGTGTCGCAGTCTCAACGTTTCCGTGCCTGCGGAGGTGGGGATACTCGGGACAACCAACGAACACATGATTTGTAGTTTGTTGTCACCGTCGCTTTCGAGCATCGAACTCAACGCGGTCGAGGTTGGCTATAAAGCCGCTGCGATTCTCGACGCAAAGATACGTCGGCAAAAGACAAAAACATCTCGCCGCAAAACTAAGTCGGAATCTCCAACATCCCCGGTGTTTGTATCACCCTCAGGCGTCGTGATGCGAGAGTCAACGAATCGTTTGGCGATGATCGATCCGGAGATTGACGAGGCGGTGAAAATCATTGAGCGGGACGCGGTCCATGGTTTGACCGTCGATGAACTCGCAGAGGAGTTGTTGTTGTCGCGTAGCACGCTCGAGCGAAGATTTCGTCAGTACTTTCACTGCTCGCCGTCGCAGCAGATTCATCATGTTCGGGTCGAACGGGCGAAGATGCTTCTGCGTGAAACAGCATGGCCGGTGAAGTTGATTTCCGAGAAATCCGGTTTTGATTTGCCTGAAAACTTCGTTCGTTACTTCAAACGTTTGGTCGGCGAGACTCCGCGACAGTTCCGAATGCGGTTCTATGGTGAGAACGCAACGCAGTAGCCGGAACTGATGACAATTTGAAAGTCCGGCATTCCCAAGTCGTTGATCGGATGTCGCAATCGCACTTGCAATCCGATGCGGTTTGGTTTTCGGATAGGCGGTAGTGGATCTTGTGAAAGATCCTGATGCATGAGGATCCTTCGAAAGATCACTACCCGAAGAGAGAGTTGACATGAACGCCTAGGCGAGAATCGGATCAATGACGTGGCCGTGGACGTCGGTCAGACGGAAACGTCGTCCTTGGTACTTATACGTCAAACGTTCGTGATCGATGCCGAGCAGGTGCAGGATGGTGGCGTTGAAGTCGTGCACATGGACCCCGTTTTCGACGACGTTGTACCCGAACTCATCCGTTGCTCCGTAGGTCATTCCTGGTTTAACACCGCCGCCGGCCATCCACGTGGTGAAGCAGCGTGGATGGTGATCTCGCCCGTAGTTGTCCGGTGTGAGGACGCCCTGCGAATATGATGTTCGACCGAATTCACCACCCCAAATGACGAGGGTGTCGTCGAGCATGCCGCGTTGTTTGAGATCTTTGATCAACGCTGCGGATGCCCGGTCCGTCTCGGCGGTTTGTCCACGGATGCCTTTGGGCAGGTTGGAGTGTTGGTCCCATCCTTGGTGGTACAACTGGATGAACCGAACATCGCGTTCGGCCAAACGGCGTGCAAGTAAGCAGTTGGCGGCGAAGGTGCCCGGTTTGCGGGCGTCCTCACCGTAGGATTCGAACGTCGACTCGGGTTCGTCTGAAAAGTCGGTCACGCTCGGAACGCTCGCTTGCATGCGGAACGCCATTTCATATTGGGCGATTCGAGATTCGATTTCAGGATCGAGTTCGTTTTGATACTGATGCTGATTCAGTTTGTTGATCGCATCGAGTTGTGACCGGCGATGTGGCCGGGTGATACCGGACGGGTTTGATAGGTAGAGAACCGGATCGTTGCCACCACGGAACTGCACTCCTTGATACTTCGAGTCAAGGAAACCGTTGCCCCACAGCCGCGCGTAGAGCGGTTGACCGCCCTGGCCCGCTGATACGAGGACGATGAACGCGGGAAGGTCTTCGTTTTCGCTGCCGAGTCCGTATGACAACCACGAACCGAGTGAGGGGCGTCCGGCGATTTGCGAGCCGGTTTGGAACATTGTGATCGCGGGGTCGTGGTTGATCGCTTCGGTGTTCATCGATTTGATGAAGCAAACGTCGTCCACGATCTCGCGGTGGTGCGGCAGCAGATCACTGAGCCATGCTCCAGATTCACCATGCTGCGAGAATTTGAAGTGGGAACCGGCCAGCGGCAGAGAAGACTGGTTCACGCTCATGCCGGTGAGGCGTTGTTCGCCCCGCACGGCAGCAGGCAGTTCCTCGCCGTTCATTTTGTTAAGGATCGGTTTGTAATCGAACAGGTCTTGCTGCGCGGGGCCTCCCGATTGAAACAGGTAGATGACCCGTTTGGCTTTGGGGGCGAAGTGGGTTCCCGACATCGGCGACGGCGTATTGGCCGCCGGCGAAGGCGTGGGTGATGCCAAACCCGTTTTTCCCATCAGGGTTGCTAGCGCGGCGCTGCCTAAAGTTGTGCAACCGTTGCGAAGAAAGATACGGCGGTTGGCCGTCATCGGGTGTTGTTGATTTGCGTTGAATGAAATTGTCATGGTGGGGCCGCCTTTATCGTTTCCAAATGGTTGCGTCGAGGTTCAGGATGGTTTGGCAAACGGCAGTGGTTGCTGCGAGTTCGACCGGGTCCAAGTCGGTGTCCGGTTGGGATTCGCCGATTTTGATAAAGTCAACCGCCGCGTCACGGTTGTTTGCGAAGTACTCTCGTTCGCTCGTCAACTGGTTCACGAGGATCTCCAGCTCACGTTGATCCGGGTGCCGTCCGGTCAGACGCAAGAAGGCGTCGTCAATCCTCGCGGTCTCGTCACTCGTTGGGAGGACTTGCTCGGCCAACGCACGTGCGGCTTCGACGAACTGAACGTCGTTGAGCAACACGAGGGCTTGCAGTGGCGTATTGGTGCGAGACCGTTTGACTGAGCAGACCTCACGGGTGGTGGCGTCGAAGGTCAACATGTTCGGTAGTGGCGAGGTGCGTTTCCAGACCGAATACAGTGACCGTCGGTAAAGGGCTTTGCCGACCGACTGTTGATACGGAGGCGACATGCCGTTGGATTCTCGCCAAAGGTCTCCACCGGGCTGGTAAGGCGAAACCGGTGGCCCGCCGCGTGTGAGGTTAATCAGTTCCGAACTCGCTAAGGCGATGTCTCGGATTTGTTCAGCGGCGAGTCGGTGCGCGGGGCCTCGCGATAGCAAACGGTTGGTCGGATCGGCGGCGATCTTTTGCGTCGTGACCGCGGAGCTTTGACGGTAGGTCGACGACAGGACAATGTTGCGGCATAGCCGTTTGACGTCCCATCCGCTGTTTATGAAATCACGGGCGAGCCAATCAAGTAACTCGGGGTGCGTCGGCAAGTCGCCTTGCAGGCCGAAGTTCTCGGGCGTGTGGACGAGCGGATCGGTAAAGAAGTTGCCCCAGAATCGGTTCACCGCGACACGACCGGTCAACGGATGCGCCGGATCGGTCACCCATCGAGCCAACCCGAGTCGATCGTTGCGTGCGTCTTCGGGGAAGCCAACCGGCAGGCTCGAGAGAACGGCGCGTTCGACTCGAGTTTGTTCGTTTTTGGGTGCGTCGTATTGGCCACGGGCGAGCAAGTGGGCGGGGCGAGGTTCTTCCATCTCGTGCATGATCGGAACTTCATTCATGACTTCTTCCGCCATGACGTACGCATGACGTGCTTCGTTCAATGCGTCCCACGCTGTGCGGGCCGGTTCGTCGATTGCGGAGATGTAGGTCGCCTCCGATACGGGGAGGGGGGCTCCGGTCGCGAGATACCGTAGTTCGTTCTCGGTCAATGCTCGCGTATACAACCGAACGTCATCGATCAGACCGCCTGCGAGTCCGCGAGCTCGGAAACGTTGTCCGACGACAAACTCGCCTCCATGGTCGACTTTGACGTTCGCTGACTTTTTGATCTTGTCGCGAAGGACGGTGGTTTCGAGCGGCTCGCCGTTGAGGAACAACTGCAAACCAGCGGCCTTGGACGAACCGTCATACGTTGCCGAAATTTGCAGCCACTGATCGACCGGGATGCGTTCTTTGGTCCGCACACCGATCGCGTTGCCCGGCCAGACGCGATACATCCGCGATTCGAGGTAGCCGTCCACGAGCGTCAGGTCCCAACCGTTGTAGCCGCAATCGGTTCCGCGGGTGTGGTGGGCGATCAGGCTGCGTTCGGCCACTCGTTTGGTCTCGCGAAGAGTGATCACGAGTGAGAACGGTGTCCAACGGTCGAGCGGTTCAATGCCGGAGGTCGTGATGCCGCGTTCCCCGTCGAGAGAGAGTGCGAGCCGTGGGAGTGCGTTGTCCCCGCCTGGTTCCTCGAGGCGGTCGGCGGCCAACTCAGGATTGAGCCGAGGAATGGTGATGTCATCGACTGAGACGAGGTCCGGCATGGACGTCCAACTGCGATCGGATTGCGACGGATGATAGACGCTCTTGAGAGTCTTGTCGTAGTTTCGATCGAACGATAACGCGAGGCGTAGATCAGGCAGGCTCGCGGTGGCGGACGGGTTGGCTTCCTTCCATGTGACGTAGCGATCTTTCGCACGTTCGGATTCTTCCGCGTAGCGTTTTTCGGCGGCACGGAGTTCCTGTTGAGCTTGTTCGAATGCGGCTTGCTGTTCCTCGGTGGGCAGCAGCAATGATGGCGCTGGCACCTTTTCGGTTCGGTCGTATACGCCGCTTTCGTCGATCGAGTTGAAGTAAGCCGACAAGGAATAGAAATCCTTCATCGGAATCGGATCGTACTTGTGGTCGTGGCAGCGACAGCACTCAAGCGTGAGGCCGAGGATTGCGGTACCGAATGTTTGAACACGGTCGGCAACGTTTTCAATACGCCACTCTTCAAAGACGGCACCGCCCTCGTTGTTGAGCCGGTGGATTCGGTTGAACGCGGTTGCCAAACGCTGTTCGCGAGTCGGATTGTCGAGCAAGTCACCTGCGAGTTGCCAGGTAAGAAAGTCGTCGTAGGGAAGGTTTTTGTTGAACGCGTCGACGACCCAATCGCGGTACGGCCACTGGGTGTTGAGTTTGTCAGATTGATAGCCGTAGGAATCGGCATAGCGAGCCGCGTCGAGCCACGCGACGGCCATGTGTTCGCCGAACGCGGGTGATGCGAGCAGCTCCGCGACGGCAGTTTGGTAGGCGTCCTCGGTGTCTTTGGATACCGCCTTTCCAAACCGTTCGACCTGAGATGGTGTGGGAGGCAGTCCGGTCAGGTCGAGTGTTACCCGGCGAAGCCAAATCAACGGGGCGGCTTCCGGGGCGGGAGTCATCCCGGCTTCCCTCATCGTTTGCAAAACGAAACGGTCAATCGGTTGTCGGCACCACTCGTCTTGATCGAGTTCGGGGACGTCGACTTTCGCGGGAAGCGGTTTGAACGCCCAGTGTCCGTCGTACTGAGCCCCTTCTTCGATCCACCGCGCGATGGTTTGTTTGTCCTCGTCGGTTAACGACAGATTGGACGATGGAGGCGGCATCAAGAAGTCTTCGTCGTCGCTCGTGATGCGATCGAGAATTTCGCCTGACTCGATCGCGTCAATGGCGTCGTCGCGAACGTCCAACCGCAATCCGGCTTTCTGGTTCTCTTCGTCGGGGCCGTGACAGAAGTAACATTTGTCGGACAGGATCGGACGCACGTCGCGATTGAAATCAATGTCGCTACCCCGGGCGTGCGACCATCCCAGCATTGTGGCGGCCATTGCGAGGGCGATTGCTATCGTTCGAAGACGGTTTCTCAAAGTTTCAGCTCCAGGCGAAATCAGTAATCGGCAGTGTGCTCTTGGGGGCCACTGGTGCGACATTATTGACCGATGAACCGGTATTGTCTTGCATCAATACGTGATGGCTGTGTAAATTAGACGCATGGAAGATGCCGATGCGAGAAAGAAGTTCTTTGCCCAACTCGATGGATTTGAGCAGATGAACCAGCTATTCGAACTACTGCCGGGGGTTTCGTTCTTCGTCAAAGACCGGCAGGGACGGTTCATCGCGTTGAACCGTCGCGGGTGCGAATATTGTGGGGTTTCGTCACAGGATCAGGCGATCGGCCTTACCGACTATGACTTCTTCCCAAAGCAGCGTGCCGAAGAGTATCGGGCCGATGACGAGGTTGTGATGCGATCGGGCGAGCCGCTCGTCAATCGGATCGAGAGTGCTCCGGAATCGGAAGGGTCACCGCGTTTGGTGATGACGAGCAAAGTCCCACTGCGAAATCGACGCGGCGTGGTGATTGGGATCGCGGGGGTTTCGCGACAGATCGAGCAACTGCGCGAACAGTCGGCCGACGCGGATGCCTTTTCGTTAGTTGTTGAGCATCTGCATTTGCACTACGAAGAGGCGCTCACAACGTCGCAGCTCGCCGAGATGGCGGGATTGTCGGTGAGTCAATTCGAACGCCGGTTTCGCCACGCGTTCGGTTCCTCGCCACGACAGTATTTGCTTCGGGTGCGGGTTGAGAACGCCGCTCGTTTGTTAACGGAGACGGAGCAGACGATTTCGCAGATCGCACACGCATGTGGCTTTTTCGATCATGCTCACTTCAGCCGTAGCTTTCGACGGATCATGAACACGTCGCCGTCGGAATACCGCCAGCGTCAACTTGGTAAATAGGCAAGCGTTGTTTGTTCGCCGATTCGCGGCACCGTATCGGCGTGTTCGAAATCATCGATGGGTACCCGCGATGGAGTGCCGAGTATCGTTCGCCTGGCAACGTCCGGGGAGAGTGTGCGAGGCGATTGATGTCAGCATGCCGTTGTTTGACGAATGACGGTTGCTCTACGGTTATCCGGCGGCTTGGTAGTAGCCTGGATCGTCGATGTCGTCGCCGTCGAAGTCGCCCGCGATCGGTTGTGCATCACCGCTCGGCCGAGGCACTTGGATCTGTTTGTCGTTACCGGTGATACGACGGTCGCCATCGGTATCGATGATCCATAGGTCGCCACGGACGACTCCGATCTCGTCGATGCCGTCGCCGTTGAAGTCACCGACGATGGGTTCATCACCAGGACGCCCGAATGTCTTCGGTCGGTCTTTGCTGGTCCATCGACCGTCGCCGTCTTCGTCGAGCATCCATTGACCGCTGCGGAAGACACCGATCTGATCGATGCCGTCGCCGTTCCAGTCACCTGCGATCGGCGTGTCGACTTGTTCGCCGTATTGGAACACGTGATCGACCGCATCGGCGAGCCACTTCCCGTCTTCACCTCGCAGCAACAGACGTTGTTGTTTCTCTTCTTCGGTGAGCTCGCGGTGAACGAGGTCTTCGCGTCGGAGTTGACGTCGTCGATGGTTGGCTGGGTCAGGCAAGCCGGGGTCCTGTCGGATTCGTTCGGCATCGTTCTGCCAACGTCGACCAAAGATTCCGACGTCGTCTTTGCCGTCGCCGTCCCAGTCACCGACGACAGGTCGGTCGAGTTCGGTGCCGAGGCGAACCCACAAATCGCCCGCGTCCCACTGCCCATCGCCGTTGAGGTCGACAAACCATTGTCCGTTGATAAACAGCACGGCTTCGTCGACACCGTCGCCATCGAAGTCGCCCGTCAACGCGGTCGCGTCTTCGTGGCCGAGGCGGATTGAATCGTCACTGGTCTCGGCCGAGAGACTACGGGTGTTGGCCGAAAGGGGCTGCATCGTGTTCGCGCTGCTCGGCGTGATTTGCCAACGACCTTTCGATAGGTTGACTTCGAGAAGCACGTCCGGCAGTTTGCCAACGGCAGCACCGTTTGCGTCATCGGCACCACGATAGGTTGCCTGTTGGATTTGCAAACGTCCATCGCTCGATGCCATCATCGCCGACGCAGTGCCTTGTCCTCGGGGGAACCCGCCGTTGATCACGCTGAGGTGCCAACTGACTTCCCATTCGTCGTCGGCCAACATAGGCCGGGTGATGTTTTGTGGTTGCCAGTAGGCTTCCACGGGCACGACCGGATCGAAGGTTTCGATCGGCGTGATCGGTGCCTCGGGGGCAGGATCTTCGTCGGCCGGAGGTGGCACGACGGGCGGTTCTTCGATCACGATCTCGCTGAAGTTGTTGCTCGTGCTGGTTTGTCCCGGATCGACTTGGATGTTGAAAATCGCGTCGAACTTTGGATCGCCGCCTTCGGCCAATCTTGAGATAAAGGAATTGAGGGCACCGGGGTCGGGGAAGTCCGCGACATTGATCGCGAGGCCGCCGGTGGTCCCTGCCGTATCGAGCGAATCGACATAGCCGGTCGGTTGAGTTTGATACACGGAGTAGACGATCCGCGGGCGCAGGCCGGTGAACTCGTAGTAGCCGTTTTCGTCGGTGGTGACGCGGATTACGTTGGACGACGAGTTGCCGAGCTGATCGTTGGCCGGATCGATCGCAACGCCAAAGACGTCACGTAGTTCCAGGGTCACTCCGCCGAGGAGGGTATCATCGCTGGTGAGTTGCCCGTCGCGATAGTCTCGTAAATCCTCGGGATCGGGAGTGTCGCTAAGGACGAGCGCGTCGCCGTCTTGGAACACATAACCGGAAATGGTGACCGGCGGGACTTCGGGGAAGTTGTATTCGGTTCCGTGTTCGCCACCTTCGACATCGATCTCGCCGATCAAGTCGAATTGCAGCAGGCGACCGCCGAGCGTTCCGATGGTTTGCCCGCCGTGGAAGTAATCTTCGGGTTGATACTCTTTGACCTGATAACGACCGGGACGCAGGCCGGTGAATTCATAGCACCCGTCCGCATCGGTTTGTGTGGTTGCAATGACGTTGCCGGACTCGTCCCGCAGTTCGATCACGACGCCGGGGATCGGAGATTCGTTCTCGTCAAACTCTTGGTCGAGATCCAGGTTGCTCCAAACCTTCCCGGAGATCGTTGCCGGGGGCAGTTCGCAGAAGTCGTAGCGTGTCGCGGATTGTCCCGACGCCAAGGCGATTTGCGAGATCACGTCGTCGACCGAGTCGTCCCCGCCGCCGCTACCGGCGACTTGTCCGCCGTGGAAATAACCTTCGGGTTGAATCTCGCGAACCGTGTAGTTTCCTTTTTCAAGGTTCGTGAAACTGTAACTGCCGTCGTTCGCAGTCAGCGTGAACGCGATCAGTTGGTCTGCATCGTTGTAGAGTTCGACCCGCACGCCGCCGAGTCCAATCTCGTCGGGGTCTTGGAAACAATCGCGGTCAGTATCGACATAGACGACTCCGGAAATCTCCGACGGTAGCAACTCGCAGAAGTCGTAGTTAACTAGGCTCTCGCCCCATCCGACCGGGATGGCCGAAATGCGGTCGGCCATGGAGTCATCGCCTCCCTTGCTGCCGGCGACCTGTCCGCCGTGGAAGTATCCGGCAGGCTGCGTTTCGCGGATTTGGTATTCGCCTGCCCGCAGGTTCGTGAACGAATACTCGCCCAGCGAGTTGGTGGTCGTCGTGGCGACAACGGTACCGGTGCTATCGAGAAGCTCGATTAGAACGCCCGCGAGTCCTTCTTCGTTGCTGTCGCGGAAGCAGTCTTCGTCTCGGTCGACATAGACAACACCTGAAATCTCCGAAGGCAACACTTCGCAGAAGTTGTAGTTGGTCAGTGTCTCGCCCCATCCGACCGGGATGGCTGAAATGCGGTCGGCGATGGAATCGTTGCCACCTTTGCTGCCCGCCGTTTGGCCGCCGTGGAAATATCCTTCCGGCTGCGTCTCGCGAACGACATACTCGCCGGCTTCCAGGTTGGTGAACGAGTAGTTGCCATTGGCGTCGGTGGTCGTTGAGTCGACGACGTTGCCGCTGCTGTCGATCAGTTCGATCAAGACGCCCGCGAGGCCTTCCTCACCGCTGTCTCGAACGCAATCGTTGTCGCGATCGACGTAGACAATCCCTGAAATTTCCGCGGGCAGTACCTCGCAGAAGTTGTAGTTGGTTAGCGTTTCACCCCAACCGACCGGGATCGCTGAAATGCGGTCGGTGACCGAATCGTTACCGCCGTGGCTACCCGCGGTTTGTCCGCCGTGGAAGTAGCCGTCGGGTTGTGTTTCGCGGACGAGGTAATCTCCGGCGCGGAGATTGGTAAACCGGTATTCCCCGTTGGCGTCGGTGGTGGTGCTCGCGACAACGTTTCCTGACGAATCGATCAGTTCAATCAAGACGCCTTCGAGCCCTTCCTCGTTCGGATCACGAATGCAGTCAGCATCGCGGTCGACATAGACGACCCCCGAAAGGTCGGCCGGTGGGCGTTCGCAGAAATCGTAGTCCGTCGCGTTCTCGCCTGACGTGAGCGTCACTTGTTCGATTCGGTTGGTGCCGTCGAGCACACCGCCTGCAGAGCCGACCGTGGCGCCACCTTCGAAGTAACCTGCCGGTTGTTGTTCGACGACGCTGTACGTGCCGGGCAGCAAGTTGTCGAAATAATACATTCCCAACGCATCTGTTTGCGTCGTCGCGATGGTTTTGCCGCTTTCGTCCTTCAGTTCGATGACGACGCCCGCGAGCGTGGTCTCATTCGGGTCGAGTTCGCAGTCTTCGTCGAGGTCGACGTGAACACGACCGCTGATGGAGGCGACTTGGCGTTCGCCGAAGTCATAGTTGACTCCGTGCAAACCCTGCCGCAGCACGATGTCGACGAGCGAGTCGTTGTCGGCGCCAAGTCGACCGCTCTGCGCCGAACCAATCGTCCCGACGCGGTCCTTGCCGTCGATGTACCCGGATGGTTGCGTTTCGATGACCGAGTAGGTTCCCGGGGGCAAGTCATCGAAGATGTATTGCCCCTGAGAATCCGTCTGAGTGGACGCGACGATCGTACCGCTAGCGTCCACCAGGTCCAAGGAAACATTTTCGATGGCTTCTTCGCCGGTATCCCTGACACCATCGTTGTCACGGTCGTGGTAGACCTGTCCGGAGATCGATCCCGGGGCGGCTTCGCAGAAGTTGTAGGACTCACCCTGACCGCCGGATGGCAATTCGACGTGAGTGATCGTTCCGCCGTCCACCGCGGAACCGATTCCCACCAAGACGTTTGATGCGAGCGTTTGAATATCGCCGGGGTGCGCGCCGCCGTCGATCAATCCTTCGGGTGTGACTTCGACGATGCTGTAGACGCCTTTGTGAAGATCGTCGAATCGGTAGCTGCCGTCGGCACCGGTGTAAGTCGTCTCGACGACGTTGCCGTTCTCGTCGATCAGCCGGATTTCGACGTCCGGCAACGGTGTGCTGTCACCGTCGTCATGATCGCCGTCGCAATCGGCGCCCGGTGCGGCGAGGTAAACGAAGCCCCCAATCGAACCGAGCGGCAGTTCACCAAAGTTGTAGTTGATCCCCGCGTCGCCACCGTTGAGGACGACACCCACGATTTCGTCACCGGGATTCACGGCCGAACCGACCACACGACCCGAGATCGTTCCGGCGGCGTCTTTTCCGTCGTCGAGGTCTTCAGGTTGATCGACTTCAACGATCCGGTAGGTTCCCGGCATGACGTTGTCGAACTGGTAGGAGCCATCCGCCGCGGTGGTGGTCGTCAGGGTCGCTTGCGGTGCGATCGTGTCGATCGGTTCGAGGCGAATCAGGACGCCACCCAAGCCGACTTCGCCGGGGTCTTTGGTTCCCGAATCGTTGTCGTCGCGATAGACGAAACCGCCCACCGAGGCTGGGCGCGGGGTTTGCGTGACGCTCGCGACGGCGGCGGCCGAACGGTTCGGCAAACTCTCGGCCTCATCGCTTTCGTCCGGCGGCAGGTTCAGCCCAAAGTCGGCTTTAGGATCGCCATAGTCGTTCAGGAAGATCGAATCTGCGGACGCTTCGTAGTAGTTGGGGGCTTCGAAGACGGCTTCGAGGATTGAATCTTGGAATTCCTGTCCCGACGTGATCACGTCGAGGCGTTGGTTGAACTGTTCGAGGTCCTCCAGATTCCGCAGGACTTCGTCGACGTCGAGTGTGAAGACGAGTTGATCGCCCGCCTGGAAGTCTTCCGGGCGAAGGATCAATTCCTGACCGCCGTCGACGACCTCGACTTCGACCACCTCGGACTGACCGGGGACCAATTCAAAGCCGTGGAAACCGTTCTTACCACGCCCACCTGCCTCGGTGTCGAAAATGGGGTCACCAACGCTAATACCGTCGCCGTCTTTGTCGGTGATGATCCGCAGTTCGGTTAGCGTCGTTCCCGGCGCACCCCCGGTGAACGAGAGAATGAACTTGTCACCAGCCGAGTCGCTACCCACGTCGGTTTCGAGATAATCGGTTTCGAGGTAAACGACCCCGACATGAATCGGATCGGCCGCCATCAGGCGTCGCTCTTCGAGTGATTCGACTCGCATGTTCCGGGAGTGAACCCCGGGACGCTGCGATGAGGCGGCGATCAGTTTGCTCAGATGTCCACGGCGGGTGCGCACGCTCGTGGGCGACGGTTCGCGCAGTCGCGACCGCTTGCTGCTGGCAATTCCGAGTCCGCTGCAGATGTTTTCGATGTGTTTCCAGATCACGCCGGGCACCTCCCTGTGCCGCAGATTTCTCTACCGAGGGGTTGGGGTCAGACTGCCGTTGTCCGCGTCGTTTCCGAGAGCAATCTTGCTTTCGGGGCTCGCCATTTGAGCCAAATCCCAACGCCTGAGCGTTGCATCAAAGCCACCCGAAATCAGAGTTCCGTTGTTGACCACCAATGTCGAAATCGATCCGACATGACCGCTCAGAGTCGCCATCGGAAAGAGTCGCTGGTCGTCTTCGTTCAACCGCACCAGGTGAATTTCGTCATCGCTGCCGGCGGTCGCTAACAGATGGCTGTCCACGATCGCCAACGAAAACAGACGCCCCGAGGTGATCCGTTGTCGCGACAGCAGCGTTTGGCCGGCGGTGTCGAACCGCATGATCTCGCCGTCTTCGCCCACGCTCACGAGAACATTCGAGTTTGGCATGAACGCGATATCGCGGATGCGGGCGGAGTGAAGACGTTTTTCATTCAGGGTTTTTCCGGTCAACGGATCGAACAAATGAATGTGTCCATCACGCCCCGCCACGGCCAGCATGCGTCCGTCGTCGCGATACGCACAGCAACGCAGATCGACACAATGGCAACGGAGTTTCGGCATCGAGCTGACTGTTTTGCCGATCAAGAACACCTGCGAGTCAAACCCGACCGCGGCGATCTGTTTTCCCGAACCGGCAAAACGCACGCACGCGAGCGCGGGGGCTGAATCGATTTCTTGCAGGACGGTGAAATCGCGACGACGATCCCACAGAATCATCTGTCCGTCGTTGCCCGCCGACACCAATCGTGTTCCGGACGCGTCAAACGCCATCGTTCGGATCCAGTCAAAGTGACCGGGATTGGTGGATTTCTCGGATCCGCCTTCGCCGAGAACTCGCACGACGTCAAAGGTTTCCGCGTTCAAAATTCGAATGACGTGGTCGTCACCGGCGACCGCCAAGAACTCACCACGGGGGTCAACCGCGATCGCCGTCACAACGACCTGTTCAACTTCGTCGTCGACGGGAGGCAACCGGAACACGCGGGAAACGATCGGCGCACGCTCTTGAGCAACGCCGCCTCCGGCTTGAATGACCGCGGAAGGTCTTTCCGCTCCGGCGTGCCGGCAAACGCTTGACGCCGACGCCAATACGGCGACACCGAGCGTCAACGCACGTCGGCGCTGGACCCTGTTTTCAGAACGATCTCTCATGACTCCCCCCGGATTCAATTGCACGTGGCGCGCGAGTAAAGGCGCTCCAGTCGTTGTGATCGGCATCTTCGATCACCATCATGAATCCAAAACCGTCTCGCCGTTCAAAGCGACGCGTCCGGTTTCACGGTGAAACTGAGCTCGCCGATGCCAGCGAGCCATCGTGAAGAGCAGCGTTATCGATGCAGGACTTTGTCGGCAATGTGTCGTCCGATTTGCAGCGAGGCGGTCGCCGCCGGGCTCGGAGCGTTGATCACGTGCGAGACACGTCCGGTGGTTTGAATCTGAAAATCGTCAACGAGTTGTCCTTCGGCGGTCACCGCCTGGGCGCGGACGCCGGCCCGGCATCGGACCACATGTTCGGGACGGATTTCGGGAATCAATTTTTGCAACGCAGTGACGAACGCAGATTTCGAAAGCGATCGCCAAACCTCGCCGGCGCCCATCCGCCAGTGTTTTCGGGCGAGTCGTTGGAACCCGCGGTAAGACAACGAAGCCAGCAGTTCGCTCGGTCGCATCGTTGTCCAGTCGTAACCTTCCCTCGCGAGTGCCAAGACCGCGTTGGGGCCGCACTCAACATTGCCGTCAATCATCCGCGTGAAGTGCACACCGAGAAACGGAAACATTGGATCAGGAACCGGATAGATCAGATTCCGACATAGGTGCCGGAACTCCGGACGCAATTCGTAATACTCGCCGCGAAACGGAACGATACGGGCCGTCGGTTGGCTCCCGGCGAGACGCACGAGTTGATCGCTGTAGAGTCCGGCACAATTGACGACCCGGTCGGCTTCGATGGTGTCGTGGGCATCGCGTAGTGTGACGGAATTTGTGTTGGTTTCGATTTGACGGACCTGGAAATTGAAACGCACTTCGTTTCCCGAATCGGTCAAACGTCCCGCGAGTTTCCGGCAGACCTCGGGGTAATCGACAATGCCCGCCTCAGGAACGCGAATGGCGGCGACGCCACGGGCGTGAGGTTCGATCTCGCTGAGTTCTTTGGCGTCGATCTTCCGGCAATCGACTCCGTTGGCCACGCCACGCTGCAAAATGGATTCGAGACGTGAAACCTCAGATTCATCGGTTGCCACGATCACTTTGCCGCAAATTTCGAAGGGGACTCCGTTCTCCTGGCAGAACTGTTGCATGGCCAGTTTGCCGTTTCGGCATGTCGTCGCCTTCAGCGAGCCGGGGCGGTAGTAGATCCCGGTATGCAGCACGCCCGAGTTGCGGCCCGATTGGTGCAAAGCGGTTGTGTGTTCCTTTTCCAGGACCGTGATCCGAGTCCCAGGGGCCTTTTGGTGAATCGCGTACGCGGTGGCGAGCCCGACGATTCCGCCGCCAACGATGCAGATATCAGTCATTCGTGGTGCTCGCAGCAGGATCTCATCGAACGAACAGAAAACGATTCATTGGATTGTTGAGTCCTGAAACAATTGCGACGCGAAACAAAAACTTCCACGAGTGTGCACGTCGCCGAGACTCACAGCCAACCGTGCTCACGATACCACGACGCGGTCTGATTGAGGCGTGTCTGCAAGTCATTCTTTAATTGCAATTCACCGGCTCGCAATAACTTGCCCGGATCACATGCCCAACCGTTGGCGATCGCCTCGCGTGATTTATCCACTCCGAGAATATGCGGTTTGCCGCGAAGGTAGCTCAGTCCTTGGTTAATCATTGCGGTGGCACGGACGACGCGTGGTGGAACCTGGATGCAGCGAACCTTTGTCTTTCCGATCGCGCGACCGATCATCTTTCCTAGTTCGGCGTAGGTGACCGTTTCGGGATCACTGACGAAATAGACCCCTTGGCCGTATTCATCGGGCGTTGCTTCGCGAGCGTGTTCCAGGCAACCGGTTCGCGGTGAACAGCGTTCTCCATGCACGGCAACCGTCGCGAGGGTTTGAGCGAGGTCTTCGACGTGGATGACCGAGAACAATGACGGCCACCAACCGGGAACCAAATGCAAACCCATCGTTGAGATGGTACGGAACATCTCGAAACCGTCGCGGTCGCCGGGGCCGATCACAATCGGCGGCCGAACGATGCTGATCGGGACTTGATCGGCAAAAGCGGCGATCGCTCGTTCGCCGGCGAGTTTGCTGCGGCCGTAGTTGGACACCGGTTCGGTCGGGTCGGTTTCGCGGCGAACGCGGTAGCGACCGAGACGATACGTTTGCGGGACATCTTCGCCCGGTTTCATTGCAACCAGCGGTCCGCCGGCGGCGAGTGAGGAAACCGCCACGAGTGTTGGCGGCGTTTGCGCGTCGGCACAGGCCTTGGCGAGCAATCGCGAACCGCTCTCGTTGACATCCCACAGTGTTTTCTTGCGGAGTGCTTTGGTGGCACCGGCGAGGTGAAAGACAGCGTCGGTCCCCTCGACCGCACGCTGGAGCGATTCCAGATCGGATAGCGATCCTTCGGTCAGCTCGAAGCCGTCTTGCTCAAAGGGTGCTTTATTCGATGTCGGCCGAACAAGGCAACGCACATCCCAACCGATCTGCCGCAAATACTTTGCCAGGTGTTGTCCGATGAAACCGCTCGCGCCGGTTACCAAAGCCTTTCGAGTCATGATTGTTTCCTAAACAGTTGCATCCCTGATCCGAGAGACTGCGAGGAACCGGGCGATGGTTGTGGTCCGGTGTCTAGAGAGGTCGTTTCACGGGATAGAAAATCGGACATGTCCGAGTCGTTGCGGATGGGTGGTGAAATATTGGAGGGCGAAGTCGCACGTATTCAGTTTCGATAAAAGTCAATCCAACTGATGGTGAGTTCTTCCGGAGACTCAGCTATCAAGGCCGGTGGAACGGTGAATTCGAATATGGGGACGGTGATTGTTTTTGAGGGCTGTGTTTTGTCGGTGTGTTCGTGCTCGGCGCGTTTGATATTCATCCAGTAAGGACTCTTGGCATCGAGCCGTTCCTTTTCGTCCCCGTGTTGCCAGGAACGAATCGAACCGTTGCTCGAAACCGAGGCGTGGAGGGTGAGCGTTCCGTTGCTGAGTTGAAGTTTTTCCATCCCACGCAAATGCAGACGAACGGTCATCCGTTGGGGCCATGCCGGATCTCGCCGACGCACCTTGGCGTTACCGATTCCCCGCGGACTCTGCAGTGACAACACGACCGACGAGTCGTCTTGAGTCACGCGAGCCGAGTCGTCGGAATTACGCAACGTGATGTCAAAGGTCGGAGGAACGACGTCGGCGGCGCCGACTACCGGGCAACAGGCCGTGGGGACGATCAGGAAGCACAGTCCCGCAGCGGCAGAAAGCAAGATCTGAAATCGCATCAAACGCTTTCTCCGTGAGGGCGGGGCCGACTGTCCTGAAATCGACGTTTCATCGTACTCGTCGACCAACTTTTTAGAACTGGTTATCGACCATACATATTGTCGCAGTGAGCAAACCCGTCCTGCCGGTGCGATCTGTCGGGGTGATGGACCGAAAAACCGTGCGGACGCAGAGATTCATCCCATTCGGAATTGCTGCCGCCGGTGTGCTAGGAACCTACCCGACAGACCGGTGAATTGATTTGCCGGTGTGCGATGGGCCCTTTCGTCACGTATCAACCCTTGGTCACGTATCAACGGTCGCGGACGTCAACTTTCGGTTGGACAGCGAACTCTCAGTTGGACAGCGACTCGACGAAATCCGCGAGACGCTTGGGGTCGGCCCCTTCCACCTTTTCGAGGTCGCGAAGGATTTTCACCGATTCGGCACGGTGGCCGGGGGTGGCTTTTTCAGAGATGGACTGGAAGACCGCTTTGGCGGCTTTTCCTTCCGGGGATGACACGTCGAGTTGGAAGGGGGCGAGTGCATGAGCCACGCTCAGCGGGACTTCTTCAAACGTGTATTCGTATTGGCGTTTGTTGCGGTAGAGCGTGATCTCGTCGGCGCTCGATCGTTGCACCAAGAACGTCATCGTGTCGGTCAGTTTGATTTCGTTGCCGGAGACCAAGTCCGCCATCGCTCGTTGAATCGCGCCGCGGTAGTAAGTCGCTAGATCGGCGAACTGATAAAGCGTTTCGGCGGTTTGTTTCTGAGTATCGGTGGCAGCCTTTTCCTCGGCCGTTTCGGCGAGCGACTTCATCGCGGCCCAATTCCGTTGGACGATCGCGCTTCGTGAAGCGGTGATCGCCTTTTCGGCGTTTTCGATTTCCTGCGGTGATGGTGGTTGAGGTGTGTCGGGCGTGGAGTTCGCGAGAGGCGTGGCAGAATTCGGTGGGGGCTGCCCGTTGGATGGCGCCATCATGGATCCTGGCGCCGGGTCAGGTGCGGAGTCCATCGAAGAATCGGGCGTTGCCATCGCGGGCGCCGACCCGGCCGTGTCGCTCATGGAGGGACCGGACGGTTGGCCCATGCCAGGGGTTTCCTCGGCAGTGCTGCCTGTCATCGAAGCGTTTCCTGTCATCGAGTCGCTGCTGGATGCATTTGGCATCGATGGTAGGTCAAAGTCGGGACCGCCCAGGTCGGGGCCTTCAACGCGGCCCTGCCGGGGATGTGTCATGACACCGTCGTTATCAATCGGACGGGCACGCGTGCTCTGCGCCGGACGACTTGGGGCATTTTCCGTCGCTGCGTTGATGGCGAACCCGTTGTCGTCGTTGACGACAACAATGCCGCCACCGTTAAGAAAGACGAACGCAAATCCACCGACGATGAGTAGTAAAAGGCCGAGAACGAGTGACCCAAAAACTAGATTGCCGGTCGAGGAACGCCGACGGCGAGACGTTCGTCGCGATTGAATTTGCGGCCGAGTGTCGATTTCGGCCGACGAATTCAGTTCGGGAACCGGTCGCGGAGAAACCGGAACCTGGGGCGATGTGGACGTGTCGACCGACGGAGAATCGGGAACGCTGACGGCGCCAGCGGATGCCGCAGGTTGCGACGCGATGGCCGAGTCCGGTGCCTGCGCGGGCACAGATGCGGGCGGCTGTGAGCTTTTTTTCGCCGAGGGCAAAAGAGCGGCGAGAGGATCGACGGGCTCTTTCGGTTCCGAAGTCACGTCGTTGACGATGCCGTACTGAGCGTCGAGAGCGGCCTTTTGGTCCGGATCACACAGTATTTTCTGAGCAGCTTGGACCGCTCGGGCGGCTTTTTGCCAGACTTCGGCCGAGGTAGATGCCTTCGATTTCTTGAGAAGGCGAACTCGGTCTTGGATCGCCGACTGGATCTTTTGAGGATCCGGTTCACCCAGTTCCAGCCCCATAATTTGGTAGGCGTTGGGACGGGTGACTTCGGCAGGCAAGCCCAGTAATTCGTGAATAGAAGGACTGGGCATCGCGTTTCCACCCAAAAGCGTCGATTCGTGGAGGTTGAATAGCAGACCCAAATTTAATCGAATCGACGCATCTCAGTGGCCAAACGCAGCAATTATTTCTTGCGGTGACGAATCTTTGCCCGCATTCGTCGTTTCTTTCTTCCCACTTTGCGACGGCCTTTTCCAGTTCTCTTAGTACCCACCTAGTTCATTCTCCTCGTCTGATTTTTGGACAAAATTCGGACAAAATTGGTATTTTGATTTGCGAGGAGTTACTGCCTCCCCAACATGCAAGGCACGTAAGCGTAGCAGAACACGTGTTTCAGGCAAGGCGGAAAGCGAGGTGTGTGCGTCCGACCGTTCGTCGGCGCCGGAATGATCAGCCCGAAACGTTCCACGGCAGGTCAATCTGGCCGGCCCGCCACTGGGAGATGAACTCCGGAAGGCTCGGCAAGACATTGGAGGCTTTGGCGATGTCGTCCGGCGTCATCCAGTGGATTTCGGATACCTCTTCGGGATTCGGTACGGGTTCCGCCTCATCGTTGATGTTGGCGATCCACCATGCGAGCCTCGTTCCCCAGGGCGTCACGCTGCGGTGGCACAACCGAACGGGTTCCACATCGACGAGAATCTCTTCCTGCATTTCGCGAATGAGGGCTTCCTCTTCGGTTTCTCCCGCTTCGATACCTCCTCCAGGCAGACAGAGTTTTCCTGGTGCGTTGACGGTCATGGACCGGCGAATAATCAGCAGGCGGTCTTCTCGAAACATCACACCGATCACACCGCGTTTACGGCTTCGGTGCGGTGAGTTGGAGGAGTGTGGGGAGTATGACATGAACGTGCTTTTATCAATCCGGCTATGGCGTCGGCAACCCGAATTCGTGGGCCCCCGTTTGGGAGATAAGCAAAATTGCAAAATTTCATCAAGAAATTGATCGCGGACGGTCGATCCAACGGGTGTCGTTAAAGTTTGCCCAAGCCGCCACGTCTAGGCAACCGGCAATGACGCCCTCCGCAGACACCCCCAGTCGCTCGCAGAGTCGAATCATGCATCCTGACCAACCGTCCAACGCCAACCACTCGAGTGCCTTTGTGATTGCTCGCATCCCGAGAAACGTTGTCGCGATTCTGCCGACTCGGTGCCTATTGGCCGCGATTGCATTGTTGCCTGTTTCGTTGACCGGTTGCTCTGTCTTCCCCGCCGGCGGGATGAAGATGCCAGCGATCAACATGCTCGGAACTGGATTGGCCGCGGAGGCCGAGGCTCAACAGGAAAACTATGTTCCTGTCGGTGCGTCCGCTACTTTGCCATCGAGCACGTTCACGCAGGAGGCTTACCAAGCCGTCCGTAACGCCAAGGCGAACAATTCGATCGTATTGCAGATCTTGGATGCCGAAGAGCCGATTCGCGTTTTGCCTCTGCCGACGTCCGAGAACGGGACCGGACAGAGCGTGTTCGTCAGCACATTGTTGAAACAGACCGGCGTCCTGAAAAAACTCGGCAAAGCACAGGCGGCTCTCTACCGTTCATCACCTACCAGTTTCGAAGGGGTGAGAATGGATGTGCTGTTTGTCGAACGTGCTCCGGAACAAGTCCGTCCTGAATCGGACTACGCGTTGCGTCCAGGCGATCGTATCGTGATCGCGAAAGACACCCGCATGGGCATGGAAAGCCTGATCGACATGGTACTGGATCGATAGACTCGGTCTCGGTCGAAGCGTGGCGGCCGGAGGTGGCTGAGTTCTCGGCGTAGTTGGCGAATCACGAACTCGTACTTCCGAGGCAGGCAGGTTTTTCGGGCAGGCGGTAGTGGATCTTGTTAAAGATCCTCATGCACCAGGATCTTTAACAAGATCCACTACCGGAAATGACGCTGATAAAAACTACTCGGATTCGCCAGGCTCTCCGCAGACGTCTTGGAGAGCCCCCGCGACGTGGCGTGGCACCCAGACCGACAGCACCACGGCGGCGGCGACCGAACAGCCGATGCCGGCGAACTTTGCCATCCCGGATTCATCGGGAGAAGCGGCAACCGCGCCGCAGTAAACCCACAACCACTGCGGGATCGATGCGAGGACGGCGGCGACCGCATAGGGAATTTGTCGAGCCGAGGCGGCTCCCATCGTGTAGCTGATGATCGTTGTTGGCACGGGGGTTAACCGGACGGCGAGGTGAAACCCCAGTCCACCCTGGTTTGCCATCGTGCTGATCCGGTTCAGAAGACGCTGCCGGGAAGAAACGGTGGCCGAAGGATTATCGTTGTCGATGCCGCTTGTCGCCTCGGGAATGCTGCTTGGGTTTTCTTCCTGACGGGAGCGGTTCGCAGGCAATGTCCACTGACCGATATGGTAGTTCGTCAGCGCCGAAATCAGTGCGGTCGCGGTCAAAATCCACGCACCATCAAACCCGCCAAACAGGCCTCCCGCGGCGATCGAGATGATTGTTTTGGGGACAAACAGGCACATCAAACCTGTCCCGAGCACCATGAAGCCGATCGGTCCGGCGGCGCGAGAAGTTTCCAACAGGTGTTGGGCTGCCGCGATGGAGTTCCCCGTGGCCAGCCAAGCCAAGGCCGTTGCCAGGATCGCGATCGGAATCAGCCGTCGTCTTTCCGAGAGTGCGAACGTGATAGGATTCATCGCATGAATTGGGTGATGACCAGCGAAATACCGAAGTCGTTGACGCGTGCGACACCGATTGAACGATCGTCCCCACGCACCGATCTCAATCAAACAACATAAACCATCGCCGCGATTGGAAATGCGCCGCTTCGATGAGCTTTGCGTTATCAATCCGGCAATCACGCCGGCACCTACGCCAGAAACCGAATGGGCGAGTCCGCTGTGTGCCTACGGAGTTTCTGTCGTGTTTGCTTCTTCGTGTCGGTATTCGGGACGAAGTGCGAGGACACGTTCGAGTTCGAGGTCTTCGAGTTTGAGTCCGTGAACGGCGACGATTCGGGCGATGTCGGCGATCGCGGAAACGCCGAGTTTTCGGCCGATCGAGGCTTTGTGTTGTTCCACCGTCCGAGGGCTTCGATACAGTTTTCTCGCCACATCCGGGACGCTGTATCCGTGTCCTAGTAGGATCAAGACTTCGAGTTCACGCTTGGTCAATTTTGATAACGGCCCGAGATCGAGAAAGCCGCTCACGACGCTCTTTTCGTTGGATTCGCCGGACGTCGTGCCATCGCGTTTCGTCATCGCGGCAACGTACCGAGGTTGGTCTTCGCCACGCATCGGAAGAATCGTCGAAACCATCCGGCGACCGTTGTAGAGGTGATCCACACGGAGAGGTTGCTGGGTTTGAAGGACTTCGCTGATCCACTGCATGCGTTCGTCAGCGAATTCAAACTCGAAGACGTCGCTGAGTGTTTTGCCTCGAAAGTCAATTGCGGGATCGACTCCGAAGATCGCCGGCGTGCTGGTGCTGTAGTCGACAATCTCCCCCTGTTCCGAGACGATCACCAGACCCAGATCGGGATCCTGGTCGAGGAGTTTGACGAAATCAATATCGCTCAAATCGGGACGTGTCACGTCGCTCTATCCTTCACTTCTGTCGCAGACGATCCGCGACCGACAGGTGCTCGTCGAAGAGCAACCGTGGCGTGCATGATCGTCGTCTTGGATGATCGATGGCGGGTGGCCATCTCATGATATGGGGCTACAGCGGTGATGTTAGTTGCCTGTCGAGAGGCGGACGTCCGATTCACCCCGTTGCATCGTACCGGCTGGCTACGACGCGAGTGCATTGTTTCGGCCCGTCGCCGTCAAAATGCTGCCAAGGTTTTGCGAGCCGCGTCGATCGTTTCGTCGATGATCGCCTCATCATGCAAACGGCTGAAGAACAACGCTTCGAATTGGCTGCACGGCATGTAGACACCCTCCCCGATGAGGCCCCAGAAATAGCGACCGAACGCGTCTCGATCGCAGCGATCGGCTTGGTCCCAACAGGTGACCGGATCAGGGTTGAAAAACAGCGTCATCATGCTGCCGACTCGGGCGACGGTGTGAGGGATTCCGGCATCCGAGGCTGCCGAAGACAGGCCGGCGGCCAATCGCTCGCCCATCTTTTCGAGTGCCTCATAGGGCGGTGACTTTTTGAGGATGTCCAGGGTGGTCGATCCGGCGGCGACCGCGACCGGGTTGCCGCTGAGCGTTCCGGCCTGGAATACCTTACCGGCAGGCAGGACCTGATCCATGATGTCTTTCCGGCCTCCGTACGCGCCCAACGGCATACCTCCACCGACGATCTTGCCCAGTGTGGTCATGTCGGGTGTGATTCCGAAACGCTCCTGAGCCCCACCGAAGGCAACGCGGAATCCGGTCATGACTTCGTCGAAAATCAGAATCGAGCCGTGCTGGGAAGTAAGGTCACGCATCGTTTGCAGGAACTCCATCGTCGGCACGACACAGCCCATGTTGCCGACGACCGGTTCGAGAATCACCGCCGCGATCTCGTCACCTTGCTGAGCGAACGCGTTTTGGAGCCCACTGACGTCGTTGTAGGACAACACGATGGTGTCCGCGGCGGCACCGGGGGTGACGCCGGGTGAATCCGGTGCGCCGAGGGTCGCTGCCGCACTGCCGGCGGCGACCAGAAGTGAGTCGACGTGTCCGTGGTAATTTCCCGAGAACTTGATCACTTTGTTGCGTCCCGTCGCACCACGGGCGACTCGCAGGGCGCTCATCGTCGCTTCAGTGCCGCTGTTGACGAGGCGGACTTTTTCGATGCTCGGTACCGCTTCGATGATCTGTTCGGCGAGGCGGGATTCGGCTTCGGTCGGCGCGCCGTAGCTGGTGCCGCGGGCTGCCGCCTGGGTGATTGCCTCGACGACTTCCTCCTGCGCGTGTCCGAGAATCATCGGTCCCCATGAGCCGATGTAATCGATGTAGCGGTTGCCATCGAGGTCATAGAGATAGGCCCCTTCGGCACGAGCGATGAAGAGCGGTGAGCCACCAACTGCACCGAACGCACGAGCAGGCGAGTTGACACCGCCGGGCATCAAATGGGTGGCTCGCTCGAATGCGGAGTGGCTGCGGGGATGAGACTGGGCAGCGGTGTTCGACGTTAGCATCAGGGGCTCTTCGGTCAACGGTGAGGCAGGGATGTGTGGGGAACTGCGGAAATGTCCGGCCGGTACTCGCTACCGGAGATTCTCGGCCGACGCACGATGGTGTCTTTCTCGCCGGAGCAGATGCAGTTTCATGAGATGTTCGTTTCACGCGTGGGCATTGCACCATGACGGCGTGCTCCCGCGATCGTAGCGTCCTATTGTTCCGTTTCTGAGCGGGATGGCTACCCTTCTGCACGCTCTCTCGGAGGAGCGTCTTTCGGGCGGCCGATCGTGCGTCCTGGGCGGGGCTTTGCGTGTGGTGGACGAACGAACGGGTGTTGGGTCGATCAGTCTTTGTGTTCCGACTGTGTGACTTTGCGGGTTGGGTGGTTCTTGCGTTTTGCCGAGAGTTTGTGTGTCGCGGGCTTTTTGCGTTATTCGTTGGGTTTTTCGTATCGGCAGGTTGTTCGCATTGTTGCGGTTTTGACGATTCTCCGGGTTTTGACGGTTTTGCCTTAACAATCTGGATTGGATTCGTCGATATGACTGGTGAGCCGGTGATTCTCAGCCGACGGCCGCTCGTTTGATCGAGCGTTTCGGTTTGATGGGAGTCACCCTTTGCCCCCCGATTCCATCTTGATGGGTGACGAAAGTGTCGCAACGTCTCAACACACCATGTCGAATTTCTCTTGTGGGGATCGCCGTATTCGCGATCGCTTGCCTGAGCCAACCTGTACAGGCCCAATCGAATGCGAGAGGAGTAGAACAGTCTGCTCGCGCTTCGTGGCAGCCCGTCCGTGATCTATCCCAACGGCCGTCGAAGTCTCGGCCGGAGGCGACGGAGGTGGAGTTAGTCGACTATGAAGCGGCCACCGCGAGTCCTCGCCGCGTCCAACCCGTCAAGCAAACCAAACAACCTAAGAAGGTCGTTCGTCAGGTCTCGAGCACCTCGGTGCTCGAGCCGATCGTCACGCACGAGAGCGTGCCGATGGACGGCCAAGTGTATCTCGAACCGGTCCACGACTACGGGTGTGATTCCATTCCGATGGGATCATGCGGTTGTGGCGACGGTGGCTGTGATGGCATGTGCGGTGTGTCGATCGGCGGTTGCGACGGCATCGGTTGCTCGAGCGGTCAGTGCTGCAACGGCGACCCGATGTGCGGCGAATACCGCGACTGCGATAGTCTGCGTCCGTGCATCACACTGTGCTGGCCACAGGACGGTTGGTTCTCCGCCGAGTACCTGATGTGGTGGCAGGATGGAGTCGATCTGCCGCCTTTGGCATCGACGGGACGATTGTCCGACCGCGATCCGCTGGCAAACGGAACGGTACTCTACGGCAACGACGAGGTGCTCACTGACAACTTTGACGGGATGCGATTCGACTTCGGGTTCTGGTTCGACAATTGCCACACCTGGGGCATCGGTGCCGGAGCGTTCGGGTTGGACCGTCAAACGGATTCCTTCGCCGGTGGAGCACAAAACGGCACCTTGGTTCGACCAATCATCACGGTCTTGGACGATCCCGATTCCGATTTGGATGAACTGACCGAAGCGGTCGCTTTGGTTCACGATCCGACACGGGGCCACACCGGTACGTTGAACATCGCCGTCGACAGTGAACTGAGCGGGTGGGACATCTACCTGCGGCACTTCCGCATCGCCAACCAGGGCTGCACTCACACGGGACCGTGTTCGTGCCCAACCCGTTGGTGCTCACGTTCGGAACACCGCCTCGGTTTTCGTTCGGTGGAACTCGACGAAGGCATCGGAATCGCCAGCAGCATCCTGATCGATCAGGGAACAAACACGCCGCTGACTTTCGCACTCAACGAATCGTTCCGGACACGTAACCAATTCAACGGCATCGACTTCGGTTGGTACCACACCCGTTCGATCGACTACTGGAACTTTGACATCGGGCTTCGTTTGGCGGTCGGTAACACACGTCAAACGGTGGACATCGCTGGTTCGACCGTCGTCAACGGCACCGCCCCGGCGGTATCAGGTGGCTTGTTGGCTCTGAATTCCAACATCGGAACATACGAGCGAGATGAGTTCTCGGTCTTGCCTGAACTGAACATGAAGATCGGCTACCAACTCACTGACCAACTGCGTGCGACGTTCGGTTACACGTTCCTGTACATGTCCAACGTGGTTCGCCCTGGCGATCAAATCGAACGGATCATTGACCAGGCTCAAGTTCCCAACTCGAACGCGGACACACCAACGGGCGTCTTCCCACGCTTCGCTTTCGATAACACCGACTATTGGGCACAAGGGCTCAGCTTCGGACTCGATTACCGCTGGTAAAGCTTAACGGTCAGGATGAATCGTCCGTGTGAAAGCCTGACGGCTGTCGCGGACGAAACGAAACAGCCGATTGAACCGAATGTGCAGATTCTGCATCGAATCCGCCGAGACGGTTCAACGAAGACGTTCCGAGTGTGATCGTGAAACTTAGGCGTCCATGGCAGCGTCCAACGGAGAAGGTTCGCCCCGGTGAGCCCTTTTCAGACGACATTTTTTTCGCGACAGCGTTCTTGGGTATTTGCGATTGGCGTTCACGAGCGAGTTGAATCGCTGCTGACACCCCCCACAGACAAACCACTAGCCAACGAAGGTAGTGAAACGATGATTTGGCAACGCATGATCGACCGACTTACCGGTCAAAAGACTCGACGCAACGAACGTTCGGCCACACGTCGTGGTAAGAACGGCCGGCGTCTTAAGCTCGAATCGTTGCAAAAACGCGAATTGCTCGCCAGCGACTTGGGAGCAATCAGTGGGGTGGCATTCATTGACGCCGACGGTGACAACACGGTCGACGTGGGCGAAACGTTGCTGCAAAACGTTGATGTGAATCTGTACTTGGACGACGTCACGCAGAACGGTGTGTTCGATGCAGGTGAGACGTTGGTCGGCACGATGACCACGGGCGCCGACGGTGTCTATCGCTTCACAGGTCTCGACGGTGAGGATACCGTTGCCAACGACGATGCGACTGAGGATGCCGGGCTAACAAACCCCTTCGTCACGACCGATGGGTTCTACGTTTTGACGTTTGCTGCGGGAGCCGGTGGGGTTCAGGACTCTGGGGGAACGCCGATCGCCGGTGTGGTTCTGTCGGATGACGTGGGAGTTCAGGTCACCGATGACGATGGTGTGACCGCGGTAACAATCGATGATTTCTTGACCGCCCAACCTTCCCAACCGATCACCGAAACAGTGGTTGGGTCGACCACCACGAGCAGTTCCGGTGCACTGGGATCGGCTGGTGGTGTCGTCGGTGACGAACGTGATGTTGAAATCTTTATCGACAACGCGAGCAGCGGAACGAGCAGTTTTGAAGTCGTTACCGGTTCGAACCAACTCGTGTTCTCCAACGGCGGTGACGTCGAAGCGACCCTGTTGGTGCAGTACGACGGTGTCGACAGTGACGGCGCTGGTTTGGCGCTCGACGGAACCGGTCTTGGCGGGATTGACCTGACCGATGGTGACTCTGCAAGCGGGTTGCAGATTGCGGTTCGCAGCGACACGGTCGTCACGGGCGGTCTGGTCGTGCGTGTTTACACCGACGCGGCTAATTTCTCGATCGCCACGATCGATTTGCCAGACAATATCGGGTCGGGAGATCCACTTAATGTGTTTGTTCCTTTTTCCAGTTTTGTGACTGGTGGCGGAACCGGGGCTGATTTTGAAGACGTCGGTGCAATCGAAGGTTTCGTCGATGGGGTCAATAGCAACAGTGGCGCCGGTGCACCTGGGTTGGATTTCTTCCTGTCGATCTTGGACTCGCGTCGCAGCAACGAGAACGTTGCCAACTCGGTTGCTACCGTTCCGTTGACGCTCGGTGGTGAAGTCTTCATCGATAACGGTGGCGGCACCGACCAAGCCGAACAGGACAATGGTTTGCAGGATGCCGGTGAGGGACTATTCCAAGCCGCCGCCAGCGATCCGATCGAGATCGAACTGTATGACACCGATCCGAGCGACGGTCTGCAAACACCAATCGCGACCACGACGGTGAATCCACTCGGTGGCGCGGATATCGGTTCCTACTCGTTCACGACATTGACCAGCGGTGACGACCTGGGGCCGGGAACCTACTATGTGATGATTCCTGCCGACCAATTCACCACCGGCCAACCGCTCGAGGGACACATTGGCAGTTCGATCGATACACCCGCTGGTGATACCGATGACGATGCGGGCAACGATAACGACGGTGTCTGGGTCGATGGCGTCGGATTCATCAGCGGTTCGATCACCTTGACCATTGGCGGCGAACCGACCGGCGGCAACGAGAACACCACCGTTGACTTTGGGGTCTTGCCGACGACTGACCTGCGGATTGATAAAACCATTGATAATGGCTCGAGCAATTTGACGCTCGGCGGAACCGCGGTCTTCACCGTGACGATCATCAACCTCGGCGAAACCGATGCCACGGACGTTACCGTAAGCGACACCATTCCTGAAGGCCTGACGTTCGTCAGCGTGGTCGACAGTGGTTCGAGCACGGTCGCAACAACGACCACGACCAATGGAGACGGTCGCCCTGTCCATACCTTCGACGTTGGTAGCCTCGCCGCCGGAGCGAGCGTCACGTACACCGTGACCACATCGATCGACGCGAGCCTGACCGCGGATCCGGTCAACGAAATTGAAGTGTCTGGATTCCAAGTCGAAGTCGACAATGACCCGACCGACGCGGACCGTGCGACCGGCGATCCGGTTGACGGAGCACTCGAGAACAACATCGCCGTGGAAACCGCGGACGTTCCGTTGGCGGAACTGACCATCACCAAGACCGACGGGATCGACGCACCTGACACTGTTATCGCCGGTGACGAGCTCACCTACACCGTGACGGTGACCAACGTCAGCACGGACGCCGCGACCAACGTTGTTGCACTCGACACCTTGCCAACCGGTGTCTCGTATGTCGCCGGTTCGGGAACATTCACCACCGGCAGCGGTACGGTTGAGTTGGTCAGCGGCGGTGCCGATGACGGCAAACTGCGGATCACTTTCGGCGATATGGCTGGATCGGAAAGCGAGACGGTGACCTTCCGCGTGTTGGTCGATGCCGCGTTCCAGGATGCCGATTCGCCCCTGTCGAACTCCGTCACCGCCACGGCGGACAACGCTGCTGACGTCACCGCAACCGACGAGACTCCCGTTGAGCGTGAAGTGGACGTGACGGTTGCCAAGACCGTGATCTCCACCCGCACTCCGGACGATCGAACCGATGGTGATGACGCCGATGACATCATCGACAGCACCGCACCGTTTGACGTCTTCGCCGGCGGGTTTGTCACCTATGAAATTGTGGCAACCAACTCCGGAACGTCCGAGGCTCGTGGCGTGACCGTGACCGACACGCTCGATACCGGATTGTCACTTGTCGCCGGTAGCTTTGACCCGCTGACCAGCGGTGCAACGATCGCGTCGAGTTCCGGTCAAACGATCACATTCAACGTGCCTGACCTGGCACCCGGTGAGTCGCGAACATTCACTTTTGAGGCAGCCGTCGCGAGCGATCAGTTCAGTCCGCTCGACAACGATGTTGTGATCGCGACAACCGACACCGAGCCGACTGGACACGCAGCGAATACCGACACCGTTCAGGTCGATCCGGAAGCACGCGTGGATTTGATCCTCGACAAGAGCGTCAACGTCACGACCGTCGTCCCCGGCCAAGACCAAGTGATCTACACGTTCACGGTCAGCCACGACGTCGACAGTATCTCTGACGCAGTGAACGTTGACGTGACAGACACTCTGCCGGCGAACTTGACCGGAGTCAGTGTTGTCGCCGCGGGAGCCAGCAACACGAACTTCTTCAACACGACGACTCGCCAAATCTTGGTCGAGTACGCATCGATCCCTGTTGGAGAAACGCGAACCTTCACCGTCACCGCCGACGTGGATGCCTCCGCCACGGGAGACATCGTCAACACGGCATCGGTTGCCGTCCCAGGAGTGACCGAGCTCGATGTGACCAATAACGACGACTCGGTCACGATCACGACAACGCCTGAGTTCGATATCACGATTTCGAAATCGACTGACGGAACCGGCACGGTTGGGCCGCTCGATACGGTCACCTTCACCATGGTGGTTTCGCACGATACCGACGACGACGGTACCGAAGCAGACAACGGACTGAGTCCATCGTTGGCGACGGGAATCATCGTGACGGATTCGTTGCCGGACGGATTGACGTTCCAATCGGCAACCTCCGGTGGGTCGACCGTGACGCCAACGAGCACCACCAACGGTACGATCGTGATGCCTGAGTTTGATCTCGCACCGGGATCCACTCGGACGATCACGATCACCGCCACGGTGGATGACGATGCCTCGGGTGCCTTGACGAACAATGTCAGCTTGGTGACCGATACCGGTGAAACGCAAACGGACAACAATGCGGCAGCATCCAACGTGACCGTGGTTCCGGAGGCCGACGTCTACGTGACCAAGACCGTGAGTACCTCGACCGCTCAGGTTGGTTCTCAGTTGACCTACACGGTAACGGTCTTCAATGACGGACCATCGCCGGCCGAGGGTGTTACGGTTGTGGATACTCTGCCATCGGGCGTGACTTTCGTCAGCGGTACCGGTCCGGACGGTGATCTCACCGCGACTAACGGTGTCGTGACGGTGACACCACTGAATAACGCCGCGTTGGCGTCGGGGGATTCGTTCCAGTTCACGATCATCGCGACAGTCAATGCCGGGGTGACCGCCGATCAGGTGAACTCGGTGACGGTGTCGACCACGACGCAGGAAATCACCAACGATCGTACCAACACGGCTACCGCAACGACCGCGATTGACCAAGCGATCAACGAGCTTTCTGGAACTGTCTTCCGCGATTTCAACAACGACGGGTTGCTCAACGGCATGGACAACGGTCTCGAGGGGATTGAGTTGTTGCTGACCGGTGGCGATCTCGGCACCGACGGTCTTCGCACCACGACGGACGAAAACGGGTTCTACGAGTTCGACGGACTGATCGCGGGTGACTATCAGGTTCAACGCCTCGACATGCCTTCGTTCTTCAACGATGGGCTCGAACAGGACGGCACGGGAGCGACCCCTGCCGACTCGGGTGACACCATCGATGTGACCGTCGGAGGAACTTCGCCGGCCGACGTGCCGGAAAACAATTTTGCTCTGGAACCTTACCTGAGCTACAAGCTGTGCATCCTCTGATGCACTGAATTTTCGCGAACGTTTCCATCGTTTGTGATTCGCACGGGAGCCGGTGAAGCTAGCGAGTCACGAACGAAAAAGGTCGGGGGGCCTGGGACGTTCGAGAAGAATGCGAGGCAAGTGAATTCGATTCACAACGCCTCGGATCAAGCTCGGTCTTTCGGGGGGAAGACCGGGCTTTTTTTGTTTTTGTGCCGGACCTCGACAGAGAGCCGCGGGCACGCAAACATGGGCGACGTACCGAGGACGCTCGGGATTCGGTTCGCCCCTGCTTCGGTCGGTCGCCGATACGGTCTGACGAAGATACGATCTGCCCCGAGGTTAGCTGCGATTCCATCTCGTGAACCTCGTTGCTCATCCCCCGCCGCGCGATCGGCTTCGCTCCTCATGGCTCGAAAGGCCCTGGATTGAAAACTCAAAAAGAACACCACGCGACCGGTGAATCGTGGGCCATTGATGACGCTTGCGCCCAGTATGGAATTGAGCGTTGGGGAGACGGATACTTTTCGATCTCGCCGGCTGGAACGGTGGTCGTCACTCCCGAACCGGGCAATCCCCATTCGGTAGATCTCAAATCGCTAGTCGATCGATTAGTCGACCGCGGATTGGAACTCCCGATCCTGATTCGGTTCAATGGAATCCTGCGCGACCGTCTGCGGCGAATCGATGCCTGTTTTCGCAAAGCGATTGCCGATCACGGTTATGCCAATCGATACCGGTGTGTGTTCCCAATCAAGGTGAACCAACAACGCGAGGTTGTTCAACAAATCGTTGGGGAAGGATCGCGGCTCGGGTATGGAATCGAAGCCGGCAGTAAACCCGAACTCCTCGCCGCGGTCGCGATGGGCAACAACGATTTGCCGATCGTTTGCAATGGGTTCAAAGACGAAGAGTTCATTCGGCTCGCGTTGCACGCGCAGCGACTCGGCCGAACGGTTTTACCGGTTGTTGAAAAGGTAAGTGAGCTGGACTTGATCCTGCGGGTCGCCAAAGAAGTCGGGGTTCGCCCAACGTTTGGTATCCGTGTCAAACTCGCCACCCGTGGTAGCGGACGATGGCAAGCGAGCGGCGGGTATCGCAGCAAGTTTGGCCTGACCGTCGCCGAGGTGCTGACGCAGTTGGATCGGTTGATCGAAATCGACATGGGCGATTGCTTTCAACTGTTGCACTTCCATGTCGGCAGCCAGATCGGAAACATTCGTCAACTGAAGTCGGCCATCTTGGAAGCGGCGCGGATCTATGCCGATTTGAAAAAACGCGGTGCCGCGATGGGGTATCTCGATGTCGGTGGCGGGCTCGGTGTCGATTACGACGGTTCGCAGTCGGACAACGAGTCGAGTATGAACTACACGATCCAGGAGTACGCCAACGACGTGGTCTATCACGTGCAGAGCGTTTGCGATGAAGCCGAAGTGCCGCATCCGCAACTGATCTCCGAGAGCGGCCGCGCTCTCACGGCGCAGCACAGCGTGCTAGTAATGGAAACCCTCGGAGTAACATCGCAGGGGGCAGCGGATCTTCCCGAGTGGGCGCGCGTGCCTGCCGAAGAGCAACTCGCCGCATCGGCGGACGAAGACGGTTTCGGCGATGACAACGATCTCGGTGAAGATCGTCTCAGCGAGGAGGTGCTCAGTCGCCAACTCCGCGACCAAGCACCCGAGGGGCCGCCAGACGATTTCGAGCAACCGGTTCGCGATTTGTGGGAACAGTACAAGAACATGTCTCCGGCGAATATGCTCGAGACGTTCCACGACGCGCAGGTTGCGTTGGACCTGTGCATGAATTTGTTTAGCGGCGGTTATTTGCCGTTGGAACAGCGGGTTGCTGCCGAGACGCTGTACTTCGCGATCTGTCATCGGGCTCAAGAGTTTGCCAGCGACCTCGATGAAATCCCGGAGGATTTGTCGGGGCTTGATCGCATGTTGTCGGACATCTACTTTGCGAACTTCTCGCTGTTTCAATCGATGCCGGACTCCTGGGCGATCGATCAGTTGTTTCCGATCATGCCGATCCACCGACTCAACGAACGTCCAACCCGGCATGCGGTGCTCGGAGATATCACCTGCGACAGCGATGGCAAGATTGATTCGTTTGTCGGGGATGGACAACGGACCGGGACGTTGATGTTGCATCCGCTTCGCGCGGGCGAACCGTATCAACTCGCGGTTTTCATGGTCGGTGCCTATCAGGAGATTCTCGGTGATCTCCACAATTTGTTTGGTGATACGCACGCGGTCCATATCGAACTCGATGGTGATATCACCAAAATTCGATCGATCGTCAAAGGCGACACTGTTTCCGAAGTCCTTGGGTACGTTCAGTACGAGGACCGTGAACTCGTCGAGGCGATCCAAGACGCGGTCGAGGTTGCGGTCGACAACGGTCGCATCAATCATCAACAGGCAGGCCAAACCGTTGCCGCCTACGAGCGTGCCCTCGCCGGGTACACTTACCTGACTTCGCGTCGTGTTGCCTCGCCAAGCGACAGCAACGAATCCGACGATACATCTTCTTCCGCGACCGATTCTGTTTCGAGTGGTCGTTCCGAACCAACCCATTCTTCCAACACGAATCATGTCTGAAGAACACGTTCTGGTCGTCCCGGCCGATTTGATTGAGTCCATCGGCCACCTCGAAGGCTTTGAAGTCGACGTGGATCGGTTTCTCGTGCCGATCCTCGCGAGCGACCGTCTGTCCTACCGTCCGCGCGCCGCCATGGAGGCGGACCCTCGTTTCAAACAACTGATCCCGTACGTTGTCATGCAGTGGACGGATCCCGAGGACGGGTTGGTCCGCGTGTTTACCTACACGCGTGGCGGTGGTTCCGGGGAATCACGGCTGCATGCCAAACGAAGCATTGGAGTCGGAGGTCACATCAGCCAAGAAGACGCCGACGGCGACGAAGATCCGTACGTCACCGGGATGCGACGCGAACTCGACGAGGAAGTCACGATTCTCAGCGACTATACCGACGACCGCGAAGGGGTCCTGTACGATCCGAGCAACGAAGTCGGTCAGGTGCACCTTGGGGTCATCCATCGTTTTACGCTCGAGCAACCAAACGTCACGAGCAACGAACCGGAACTCGCCGAAGGGGAATTTCTGACGATCGCTCAGTTGCGAGCAGACTACGATCGATTGGAAACCTGGAGTCAACTGTGCCTGGACAGCCTTTTCCCGGCGTCGTAGCACCCATCCGAAAGCTCATCAGGCGATCGGCCTTAGCCGCGGTTTTCATCGGACAATCGGGCGCGTCGCCTGATAGCGAATCAGTTGAATTCATCCGATGAATCGGGGTGCGAGTGAGTGCAGCCCTTGCGGGGGGGGATGGCAAGTAAGTCGCGAACCGCGCCGAGTTCACGGATTTCTCCTATTGCAAAATGAGAGTTTCGGTTAGACTCCGCCCCAACAAAGAGCCGTCGAAGATTCACAGAACTTCGATCCGATCCTTCCGCAGGGTCATAACCGCCAGCGATCTTATGCTTTGTGCGGTAGCGAAGACATGCGGGATTTTCACGATTCACGGGCTCAATAACGCGACAAGTCTTTATCGGTTTCCGCCTCGCAATCACGTTCGCGAGTAAATGAACCGTCCAAGGGCATGATTTTCTGATCATTTGCCCGGGAAGAGAAAGCAGCGTCGCGATCTGTGTTGCGTCGCACTGGTTTTGTATGCCGGTGCGTTCGTTCGCCACGCCATCCTTCCCATTTCCACCACGCCCCAACCGACCGGTTTCGTGATTCGGTTTGCGGGGTGTTTTGCGCATCGAAAGCCAGCATGTCGAGTCAATTTCCAAACTCTGAGAACACCGTTTTGTCTGAACAGATTCCGTCTACCGAACCCAACCCATATTCCGACAGTGATTCGTCGATCGAGTCCTCGGTCCACGCCGAACCGGCCACCCATGACGCCCTGTTGGCGTGCTACACGCAGGATACCGTCGTCGAATGCCTTCCCGAAGCGACCGAAAACGAGGACGCAATCATCTGCTCGGCACCGGTCGTTGAGACCGGTGTGGATGCCGCCGTCGCAACGGTAGAAGAAGTCGTCGTGAGCGACGATGCGTTCGATCAAAACCTGTTGAATCAAAACGTTCCGAACGAACCGGTTCACAACGAAGAACAGGTTCCTAGCGAAGCGGTCGATATTGAACAAAGCGTTGCGTCTCAAGAGAACGTTGCAGTCGAAGAAAACGCTGCAGTTGAAGGAAAGGTTACTGTCGAAGAATCCGTTGCGACCGAAGAGAGCATCACAGTCGAAGAAGCCGTTGTGGCCGAAGAAAAGGTCGCGGTCGAAGCACCCGTAGTAGCCGAAGAAAAGGTTGTGGTCGAAGAAGCAGTTGTCGTCGAAGAAAAACAGGGCTTCGCCGCTTTTCCGCTTCGCAGCGAAGTTCTCGAGGCGGTTGAGAAATCGGGCTACGACACCCCGACGCCGATTCAAGCCGAAATTCTGCCGCACATGCTGCAAGGCCGTGATGTGCTCGCTCAGTCCCAAACGGGCAGCGGCAAGACGGCGGCGTTCGCTCTGCCGATCCTGACGACGATCGATACCAAAAAGTATCACCCACAAGTTTTGGTGCTCGCACCAACCCGCGAGTTGGCTATCCAGGTCGCCAGATCGTTCTCGACCTATGGTGCCAAGGTTCCCGGTTTTGCAGTCGCTGCCATTTATGGCGGCCAAGACTACGAACCCCAGTTGAAACAACTCCGCCGCGGCGTGCAGGTTGTGGTTGGAACGCCCGGACGCGTGATCGATCACGTCAACCGCGGCACGTTGGATCTCGGCAAACTCGATTGTCTGGTTCTCGACGAAGCCGATGAGATGCTCAACATGGGCTTCCTCGAAGACGTCGAATTCATCCTCGAGAAGTCGCCTTCCACTCGTCAGGTCGCGTTGTTCTCGGCAACCCTGCCCGGCCCGATCCGCAGCATTGCTGATGAGTATTTGACCGACCCGGCTCGGATCACGATCAAGAAGAAAACGGCGACCGCCGAGTCGATCCGCCAACGAGCCCTGTTTGTTCCACCGCGAGAGAAAATCGACACGCTCGTCCGACTTCTCGAAGTCGAAGAAACCGACGGCGTGATCGTCTTCACTAAAACGAAGGACGCAACCATCAGCGTCGCCGAGAGTCTCTCGCGAGAAGGACTGTCAGCCGTGGCACTTAACGGAGACATGCCACAGAAGGTTCGCGAGCGGACCATCAGTCAACTCAAGAACGGTAAACTCGACATTCTCGTCGCGACCGATGTCGCTGCCCGCGGGCTCGACGTGCCTCGCATCAGTCACGTGTTCAACTACGATTTGCCGCACGATTCGGAATCCTACATTCACCGTGTCGGACGAACCGGACGGGCGGGACGCGACGGCGAGGCGATCATTTTCCTCACCAAAAACCAACGAGGGAAACTGCGTCAGATCGAGCGAGCGACTAAGCAGCCGATTGAGGTCGTTGGTGTTCCGACCGCCGACGAGATCAACGAAATTCGGATCAAACGCTTTGGCGAGCAAATCACCGAAACGACTGCTGCGAAGGACCTCACTCTCTTCAAAGAGTTGATCGCGAAGTACTCCGAGGAATCTGGCAAGCCGTTGGAAATGATCGCTGCCGCCTTAGCGGACATGTCGATGCAAGGACGTCCGTTCTTGATGAAAGATCGTCCGACTCGACAGCGTTCCGAACATCACGATGGACGATTCGATCGTGGTGACCATTACGGCGGCGATGACCGCGGAGGCGCGCACGGTCGTGGTAACAAACCGCAACGGCAACTCGGTCCACCACGCGAGGGCATGGTTCGCTATCGCATCGAAGTCGGTTGGCAAGATGGAGTGAAACCGGGCAACATCGTCGGTGCGGTCGCCAACGAAGCGGGGATTGAAGGGCAGTACATTGGTCCAATCAATATCCGTGACGACTTCAGTACGATCGATTTGCCCGAAGGCATGCCGTCGGATATCTATCAAAAGCTCCGCAAAACCTGGGTATCGGGCAAGCGGTTGAATCTCGAGGTCGCCCGAGACGGTGACTTCGGCGATGGCCCTCGTGACGGTTACCAGCGTGGTGGTTATCAACGCGGTGGCAACCGTAACGGTTTCCGGCCCAAGAACGGGAAACGCGGTGGTCCCCAAGGGGGCAAACGCACCTTTACGGGCAAGCCGAAGAAGCAAAAGCGTAAATCAAAGCCGTAAGGCAGACGCTAAGAAGTCACTCGTGCGATGAAGTACCCGAGCACGAGTGCGGCCACGAAGAGAGCCGAGATGATTGTCCCGAGCAGCAGCGGGTCCATCGGCTCTCGTTGGTTGGATGACGCGCGACGCAGTTGAGTGTCGCTGTCGATGATCGGGGGATTGTCACGCCGTTTGCGTTTTGACGGTTCACGGAAGCCGGATTCGACCTCGAGGTCCAATTGGCTGCCGGTGGAGGAGTCCAGCGGCACGCCCATCGATTGGACCTTCACCAGGCGGCCACTGCTGCTGGCTTTCTTGTCCTGCTCTTTGATCAATTTGGAACGACTGCTCGCGAGAGTTTCGTCGTTCTTACCGGTCACGGTGTCGTGTTGGACTTCGCCTCCCGGTCCGCCGTCCGAGCTACCGCCTGAACTGCTGTCGGTAAAACTCAACGAAGACAGCGGGGCGGCTGTGTCGGGGGCGTCACCGAGTCCGATACGTACCGGTTCGCCCTTTGGCACGCGAGCGGCAAACTTCTCAAAGACTTCCGCGACCTCCTTCGCCGATTGATATCGGTAGCGAGGGTCTTTTTGGAGCATTTTGACGCACATGCCTTCGAGTTCACCGGGGCAATCCGGTCGCAACTCGCGAATGGATCGTGGCATCTCATTTTGATGCTTGATGATCCGCTGTGCGAGTGTCCCATCGGAAAACGGCGGGCGTCCGGTGAGCAGGTAATACAGCGTGCATCCGAGTCCGTAGATGTCCACGCGGTGGTCGACTTGATGGCTGTTGAGGGCCTGTTCGGGAGCGAGGTAGTCGGCCGTGCCAAGAACGTTTTCGTTGTTGGCCACCGTCAACGAATGGTCTTCCTCGGTCGCCACCAGCGCGAGTCCCATGTCGAGCAGGCGAACGAGTCCACTCTCGTCGATCAGCAGGTTCGCCGGTTTGACGTCACGGTGAATCACGCCCCGTTCGTGAGCGTGTTCGAGACCGCGGGCGGCCTGTGCGATTAGGTTTGCGGCGTTGGAAAAGTCGAGTGGGCCGTCTCGCCGGACGAGCATCTGCAGATCAATGCCGTCGACATACTCCATCACAATAAAGTGGGTGTCACCTTCATTGTCGATGTCGTGTGCCAACACGATGTTGGGGTGGTTGAGCGAAGCGATCGCTTGGGCTTCGCGTTTGAAACGTGCAAGGTACGACGCATCGTGAACACGTTTTTTAGGCAGGACCTTGATCGCGCGTTTGTCGTGCAGGCCAACGTGTTCTGCTAAGTAGACGCTGCTCATCCCACCGGTGCCGATGTGGCCGAGCAGTTTGTATCGACCCAAAAAGAAACCGCGGTACTTGCCCGCGAAAATCTTCTCGATGTGCCAATCGGTCAGCAGGCCGGCACGTTTGAACGCGGTCGCGAGTTTCCGGGGGTTCGACGGCAGTTTGCCATCGCACTTTTCGTAGACTTTCTTCAGGAAACGCTCGAGCGTTTTCTCTTCGATCAGATTGCTTTTCGCAACCATCGAGACGAGACGTTCTGAAGTAATGGATGACATGGAGAGGCCGACCGTTGATCCCGCCCGAAAAAGGTTGCGTCAGCCGACGGAGGCCTGTGCCTCTGTCGAAGGAGGCAGTCTAGCTAACACCGAAATAGGCTGGAGCCACGTTTTACTCGTTTTAAAAGCACTTTTCTAGTCGAACGAAGCTCTTACGACCTGGAAATCCGCCCCAATGGCGGGGTTAAGGTGCGAGGCTTTGTTCATTAAGACTACCAGAACCACCCACCACGCGACGCAATGGTCGTTCCATTCTCCGTCGATGGTAATGATGGTTCCATCGAGTTTACTTGAAAAACGCGCGAACAGCCCCCGACAATAATACAAATATGTCGCAAAATCGAAACTTGCGTGTGATCGGAGTAATGGCGAAATTTTGGCAGCCCGGGGAGGTGAAGACCCGGCTGGCGAATTCCCTGAACTCGGCCAGGACAGCGACGCTGCGTGATATCACCTCCGATTCGGGAAAACCCGTTTTAGGTGGATTCACTGACCCGATGGCAGTGTCGGCTGAAATCCACCGACGTTTCGTCTGTCATCTCCTCACGCGGCTCGCCGGTGTCGGGGAAATACGTCAACTCGTTGGCTCACCGGTCGACCGCCTCGCGGACTTTCAGGCGGCTCTCGTCGAGCAATCGATCCAGGGGTGGCAGGTGACCGATCAGGGGACCGGAGACCTGGGGCGGCGAATGAAACGGTGGTTCGAACACCTACTTTTTCGTCCCGTCGATGATTCTGACTCGGAGGATTCCGGTGTGTCGCAGAATCACACTTTGCCGGTGGCGGATCGGCAGGATCGAGCCATGTCTTGCGTCCTGATCGGGGCGGACTGCCCTCTGCTTTCCCAGGATGAAATGGATCAGGCGTGGAAGAGTTTGGAGACCCATGACCTCGTCCTCGGTCCCGCCGATGATGGCGGCTACTATCTGATTGGTCTGCGTGGCAGCGCCGATCTGGAAAAAAGCCGCACCTCTGGCGTGACGCAGGAGAGTTTGGCGGGATTGTTTGAGGGTATCGCGTGGAGCACTCCGGACGTGTTCGAGCAGACGCTCGCTGCGGCAGAGCGGTCGTCGTTGTCGGTCGGGATTCTTCCGACGCGCCACGACGTGGATACTGCCGAGGATCTCGTTCGGCTGGCCGGAACGATCGCCCGCGAGTTTCCGGAGGAGAGTGTGTTGCTCGACGGTTTGTTTGACTGAAACATGTCGTCGCGGGCGGGCTTTGGGAGGTATCCAAGTGAGGTCGATGCGATTCAAATAGCAGAATATTCGTCCCCACCACTGAATGATCATGAACGCCGATCTCAGCCAGCCCGACCCCGACCCTCCACCTCCCGAATCTGAGGCCCATGAAGCGGAGGCCCATGAATCTGAGGCCCAAAAATCGGAAGCCCACGAAATCGCCGTTGTCGGCGGTGGAATCATCGGCATGTCGATCGCGTGGGAACTGGCCAAACGTGGGCAATCGGTCGTGCTTCTCGAACGCCGCAGTGCCGGCAGCGAAGACTCTTCGGCGGTGGCTGACAATACCCAAACCAATCGACCCACATCCTGGACAGCGAGCGGGATCCTACCTCCGGCCAACTTTGAAAAGGCGACCGACCCGCTCGACCAACTGCGCGGCTACAGCCATCAACTTTGGCCGCAGTGGGCCGAGCAGTTGAGCGATGTCACGGGAATCGATGTCGGGCTGATGCGTTGTGGTGGATACTACCTCGCCGAAACCGTCGGCGAGGCGGCCGCGATGGGTGGCATGACAGCGTATTGGAAAGAACTCGATATCGAGTGCGAAGCGTTGACTCGTGTTGAAGTCGCCGAACGTTTGCCGCGGCTTTCAAACTGGATCGATAACAATCCGTGGATGAAACAACGTCCTGACCTCGCCGCGTGGTGGGTTCCCGACGAGCATCAGATTCGACCTTCGCGAGTGCTGAAGGCTCTCTACGCGGCGTGTATCGATGCGGGGGTGCGGTTTGTTTACGACACACTCGTCACGGCGGTCGATGAAAGCGATCATCAAGTCAAAATCAGTACCGACTCGCACTGGCATCGAGAGAGTTTCTCGGCCGATCGAGTCGTGTTGTGTGGCGGCGCCGCAACCGGCTACATCACGCCGTCGGCCAAGCTACAGAACGCTTTGATCCCGGTGCGTGGGCAGATCTTGCTGCTGCACAGCGACCATTTCAACGCCCCGGCTGTCTTGAATATCGGAAATCGATATTTGGTGTTCCGCGGCGATGGGCATGTGCTTGTTGGGTCGTGTGAAGAAGAAGCCGGTTTCGCGCAGCACACTACGGCCGAAGTGATCGATCATCTGCGGCAATTCGCGGGGCACGTTTGTTCGGACCTTGCCGACGCTCCCGAGATCCAGCGTTGGGCTGGTCTTCGTCCGATGACGTTTGACGGATTCCCATTGATCGGCCGCCAACCCAACAGCCAGCGAGTGTATGTCGCGTCGGGACATTACCGCAGCGGTATTCATCTCGCTCCCGCAACCGCAACGGCGATGGCCGACGTCATCGAACGCAAATCAACATTCATGGACATGTCGCCGTTCTCGGTCGGCAAGCAACAAGAGCAACTTCCCACGAACTTATGAACACCCACCAAGACGATTTTCTTCCAGCGACTCTCGATCCACCTGGGACCATCGCCGTTCTCGGAACGACACCGATCGGTATCGAGGCCGCGCTTTATGGTCGGTACCTGGGGTACAACGTCACGCTTCTCGCAGCTGCGGATTTATGGAAGCAGCCAGTCGTGCGAGAGGGGATGCCGCCTCGTATCGGACCAACGTTCCATGACGACTGGTTTGCGCAGCATTGGTTAGGGGAAGAGTCGATCGACGAGCGTTGGGGGGATGCTCTGCCAATGTTGCCGGATCGCAGTTTGTCTCCGTTGGCGATTTCCGCGATCTCCGCCCAGCGAGAAGACGAGCCGGCCGCGTTGCCGGTCACGATGCAGCAGTGGATCGAAGATGGACTGCAGCAGGTGATCGCGACGGATTTGCTGCGAGGTCGCGTGCATTCGAACACCTTTGTCGATGCGATTACGTTGGCGCCGGTGGTCGATGAAGAGGGCGATGCCGAGGCGTATGAAAGTGAAGACGATGCCGAGGAGGACATCCCGCCGGACTTTCTCTTGTCGCTGAGCGGTGAGCCTATCGAATCGGCCGAGAACGGACAGTTGCGTTGTGAGTGCGTGATTGTGGCTGACCTGCCGTCCGATTTTTGCAGTCGTGATTTCGATCTGCCTGCGGACTACTTCTTTCACCTCCGCACGCCTGACCAAGTTGACGCCGCCGACGCGCTGCGTTCGGGATGGCAGCAGATCGCAGAGGTTTTCGCGGGACTCGCCGGACGTCCCGATCTCGATCTGTACCGCCCGCAACGCGTCTGAATCGGGCAGCAGAGACGCGGTCACGGATCCGATTCCGCTGCATCGGGCTGAAAATGCCCGATAGTACAATCGTGTTTGCGCGCTCAGGCATCTCTGATTGAGTTGCGTTTGCGTGAATCGATACGCGTCGTCGAAACGAGAAAATACAGTAATGTGTTGACGAACAAGCCGTGTGTGCTATCGTGGTAGCACACTGGTTCGGGCGTTCTCGAGATTTGGTTTTCGAATCCAACGACGCGGTTTTGTTTTCGGTTTGCGAACGCGAGGTCTGCGTGTCTTCCGAGTTACCGCTCGTGCCGACGGTCCCGCTTCATGTCATGGAGCCAAACCCGATCGTGGCTACTCATGTTCTTTTCAATTGACCCTCAAAGCGCGGTTCCGATCTACGAACAGATCGTTCGTCAGGTCAAATTTGCGATCGCGGACGGAACGCTCGTTGGTGGGCAAATGCTGCCAAGCGTCCGCCAGTTGTCGCGCGACATCGCGTTGAACCCCAACACGATCGCCCGCGCTTACCGGGAGTTGCAGGCCCAACAGATACTCAAGCCACTCCGAGGGCGTGGGTTGGTCGTCCGGCGTGATGCCGTCGATCTCTGCTTGGAAGCTCGCAACGAGATAGTCGCTGCCAACGTGCGAGCGACTTTGTCCGACGCGTTTTCCGGTGGAATGTCAGCCGGGCAACTGCGTGAAATATTCGAACAGACACTGCATGAATTGCAGTTGGCGGAGGAAGCATCCGCATCGTCCTCATTATCTTCCGGCGGAGAACACGGCAATGACCGAGATCAACAGTGAACAAGCGAAGTATCAATGCGATGCGCCTGAGAACGCCGGTGACTCCCAACCGGTTGTCGATGTTCAGGCGGTGACCAAGCGTTTTCGCAACACATTGGCGCTCGATCAAATCGACATGTCGGTCCCTCGCGGAAAAGTATTTGCATTGCTCGGCGAGAACGGAGCAGGCAAAACAACTCTGCTTCGAATCCTAACCGGGTACCTCCGTCCTGATCGAGGTTCAGCGAAAGTTCTCAACCACGACTGCGCGTCCCAATCGGAGGAAATCCGTCGGCAGATCGGTTATGTATCGGACTCGCCCGCCATGTACGAATGGATGTCGGCGTCGGAGATCGGTTGGTTCGCCAGCGCGTTTTATGATGGTGCGTTTCCGAGACGCTATGAGGAATTGATTGCCGAATTTCAGATACCAATAGGGACGAAACTGTCCGCGCTCAGCAAAGGTCAACGTGCCAAGGTTGCGCTCGCTCTCGCGGTCGCGCATGATCCGGAGTTGTTGATCTTGGATGAACCGACTAGCGGGTTGGATCCGATCGTTCGCAGGCAATTTCTCGAGTCGATGGTTGATCGCGCCGCCGCAGGGCGTACCGTGTTGTTGAGTAGCCATCAGATCAACGAGGTCGAAAGAGTTGCCGATGTGGTCGCCATTCTGCACGCGGGTAAGTTGCGATTGGTTCAACCGTTGGAGGTGCTGAAGCATCAAACTCGTATTGTCACCGCAACGATGGATGACGCGGAGGTTTACTGTGAACCTCCCGGTGGCCAAGTATTGAGCGAGGAAATCAACGGGAGGCAACGCCGGTGGGTCGTCAGTCGGTTGTCCGATGATTGGCGAAGCAAGTTTGGAAGCGAAGGGGGCGTGCGAACGGTCGACGAAGTGATGCCGACGCTCGAAGAGATCTTTGTCGCCGTTTGTGCAAACACGCCGTCCGAGACCGCGCCTCACGGGGCGTTTCAACCGGAACTATCTCGGGGAGTCTTGCGATGAACGCGGTTGCTACGGTCGCCCCGGCAAGGTTGCAGATGATGTGGCATTTGCTTTGGAAGGATTTGCGTCTACTGCGATCGCTGGCGCTGGCAGCGGTGGTCGGTCCCGTGTTGGTGGCGGTCTTGTTGTGTATCAACCATTGGATGTGGAGCGCCGATTCGCCTGAAGTCGACGGCGCATTTGGAATGCTGTGCTTCCTGCCAGGTCTTGTGGTGATCGGCGCCGCACCGACATTGGTCGGGACCGAGAACGAAGACAGGACAATGGATTGGATGCGGCGTTTGCCTGTTTCGTGGGTCGACATTGTCGTTTCTAAGATAGTCGCCGCACTGCTGCTGTTGATGCTGGCTGTGCTTTGGGTGGTGTTGGTCTTTGCCTGTTGTTCTCTTTTTTTAGATCTGGAATTGTCTGGCCGCGGCAGCGGAGAAACCACGGTGGGGCAGTTTATTTTGGGAGGAGCGTTCTTCGTTTATGTCTATCTAGTTGTGCTCACCTGTGGCTTCTTCACTGCGTTTTTGATTCGCAACTCACTCGCGTCCGCGGTTGCAATCATTCCGGCGGTCGTGTTTTGGCTGGTCTTGTTGGGGCTGTATTCTCAACGCTTTCTGCTTGAGTTTCGAGCGGGCAGTGGGGTAGACCTGCAGCTAATAATATGGGGACACGCATTTTATTATCTATTGCCCCTCGTTGTTCACGCGTGTCTCATCGGTAGCGTGTTCTATCTTGCCAAGCGACGATTGACTGGTCCGAGTGATGAGAGTTGGAGACTCCCGTTTCAGTCCACGGATGTTCGCCGGGTGGAAGTGCAATTGAGTTACACCGGTACGCCTTCGGTTGGGCGTGCTTTGCTGTGGCAGCACTTCCAGCAAACGCGATGGTTACTGATGTCTGTCGCGCTCGTCGTTGGAGCATCCTTGTTGTTTGCGAGTGGCATGAATCGCTTCGGCGACATGCATGGGGTTGTTTCAATTCTGCTCTTGGGGTGGTTGCAGTTGATTCTTGGGGTGAGTGTGTTCCACGGCGACATGCGACAGCCTCGACGGTACTTCTTTGCCGATCGTGGAGTTGCGCCCTGGTTGGTTTGGTCGACACGGATGCTCGGGCCTGTGGCGGTGTCGGCTCTGATTTCCGTGACATGGGTGTTTGGATCGCTGATCCTTGGCTTTCAATGGGGATACCTCGACGACTGGGGAGCTCCCTTGTTGGTCGGATATGCCCTGTGTTTCCTCATTGGTGCATCGACCGGGCAATGGGTTCGTCGCGGCACAATGGCCTACTACGCCGCCCCTGCGGTCGCGTACTTCGCGGGTGTTCTCGCTGCCGTCGCCGCGGTGCCTATGCCCGAACTCTTCGAGACCGTTGGCATGCTTTGTTTTGCTCTGGCGGTTGCCATCGCATCGCTCGTTGCGTCGACGTGGCATTTATGTCAGCTGACAATGCGTGGTCGGGAGCGGTGGGCGTTGTGGGGGCCAGCATGGGGATGGATCTCGGTGCCGATCGTCCTGATAGCGTTGGTTTCGATATCGCTCCGACTGCTTTTGTAATGTCGCGATTTAAGGTGCGATGTTGTGGTGCCTGAATTCGAATTGCAGGGTTCGCATCGACGTTGATTGTTTTACAGGCCGTCAGAGATCGTTTGGCATGACGGTTGCTCTGTCTCTCCGCTGAGTTCCTCGAGCGGCCTTCTGCCTAACTCGCGCCGAAGGCCTTGCCAGCGAAGAACTGTTCGAACAATGCAACGTTAATAAAGGAAAAAAATGTCGACTACTACGACGCAATCACAGTTTAAACGCGAAATCCTTTCGTCGGAAAACAACGAAAAGGTTACTGCGATCCTTCAGCAAAACCTCGTGAATTTCGTCGACCTGGCGCTGTTAATGAAACAGGCGCACTGGAACGTTGTCGGAACGAATTTCCGCAGCGTCCATTTGCAGCTCGATGAAATCATTGCAACCACGCGTGACGGTAGCGATGAATTGGCCGAACGAATCGCAACGCTCGGAGTTTCCGCAGACGGACGATCCGCAACGGTAGACAGCGACAGCGAACTGCAGGGGTATCCAGAAGGTTTCCAAGACGTGCCAACCACGGTCAAGCACGTTGCCGACGCGATCAAGACAGCCGTCGATACTCTGCGGGCATCCGTTGAAAAGCTCGGCGACCTCGATCCCGTTTCTGAGGATCTGTGCATCGGGATTGCCGCACCGATGGAGAAGCACCTTTGGATGCTTCAGGCACAAGAGGTATAGAACTCCAACTGCGGAGCGAACTCTTACGTTGCGTTCTTGCTCACTAAGATTTGCTCCGCAACCCGGAGGCCACTGTTCATCGCGCCTTGAATGCTAGGCGTTTCGCAATGGTCTCCGGCAACGAAGAGGTTGGCTGCCGTTTCTTGATCCGACGGCCGACCAAGAGTGTTCTCTTGGCTGAGAATGTCTTCCACGTTCATCACCGGCAGTGCGTAGGGAACGTGGTAAATTCTGAGCAATTCCCACGCGTTCACACCACTACCAAACCACTGCGCCAAATGAGTTCGGACGCTTGATTCGAGTTCGCGTTCATTGGTTACGTCCGAGGCGGAGATGTCGTCACCGACGCTCACCGAGATAAGATTCTTCCCGTTCGGTGCGTAACGCTTTGCCACATCGCTGAGTACGACGGCGGATTGCACCGGACCGGTTTCATCGCCGCGGAGCATTAGCAGACGTTCGCTGTTAGGTGATGAAGCGGCGGCAAAATACAAATTGGTTGTCCCGGACCACTGCGTTGTGAGTTCAGGACGGCCGAGCAGCCTCGCCGCCGCGTTGTTCGGTGTCGCGACCACGAGGCGGTCACATTCGATGGATCCGTTGTTGAGAAGCACACGGTGTCGGGGTGATCCAGGATTGCCGGCAGGCTGGATTCGTTCGAGTTTGGTCACCGAACTGTTTAGTCGCAACGTTCCCTGTGGCAAGCCATCTGCCAACTGTCGTGGAATCTCCGCCATGCCGCCCGCGGGAACCGCGATCTCGCCATCGGCGAACATTCGGAATACGAACTCGAGCATTCTGCTCGACGTGGACAGCGATTCGTCGAGGAACACGCCGCCGAGGAAAGGGCGGAAGAACTCGTCAATAAATTTCTGACTGAAACCGTATTCGAGGAGACGCTGCTCGGTGCTCGTATTTGGGCGCGCGTACAGATCGGAGAGCGCACCTTGGTGGCTATCTCGACGCAGCTTTGCGATCCGCAACTTATCGCCGATGGTGCCGATCGGGTTGGTGGCCGTTGCGAACGTTTTGAGGGGGCGTCGCCAGGGATCGCTGAGCAATCGAAACTGACCTTTTTGCCGAATGAGTGCCCCAGGTTCAAACGGACAAAGTTCCAGTGACGCGTAGTTCAGAAGCTCTCGGCAGGCGGGATAGCTCGTTAGTAAGACCTGAAAGCCATGGTCGAGTGCAAAGCCATCGACGTGATCGGTGCGGACACGTCCTCCGACGCGGTCTGTCGCTTCGAGCACGGTGCAGCGTTCACCGGCGAGTGCCAAACGTTTCGCACAAGCCAGACCTGCTAGGCCTGCCCCGATGATAACGGTCTTGGTTGATTCCATCTGTGAGCCCGAGGGCGTTTTGCGTTCGAAAGTGAGTTTGAAGCGATCCGAAAGCTGATCAGCCGACCGACATTCGCCGCGTTTTGTATCGGGCAAACGGGACGAGCCCCCGAAGGCCAATTGGTTCATCGAGGTCTTCGGAACGGTTCTTAGATAACGTTGTAGCCGCGTTTGGTGAGTTCGGCAGTCAGAGTTCGTTTGGGGGCGTAGTCTCCATGAACCAATCGGATTTCTCCGACGGGTTCTTTGATCTCCTCGACGAACCGGAACAGGTCGCTTTGGTCACCGTGGGCGGAATAGCCGGTCAGTTGGTGCACGTCCGCGTTGATGGTGTATTTGCGACCGTTGAGTCGCACCCAATCACTGCCTCGCGAGATGTAGTTACCCGGCGTGCCTCCGGCTTGATATCCGGCAAAGATAATGTCGGTGCGTGGGTCGCCGATGAATCGTTTCAGGTAGTTCATCACTCGTCCGCCGGTGCACATTCCGCTGCCTGCGATCACGACGGCAGGCAGTTCGTGCTTCTCGACATAGTTGATGGTTTCTTTGTGTTCGGAATGGCTGCCGACGGTGGTGAGGTTTTCGAACACGAGAGGTTGGTCGTCTGTTTCGAGTATCGTTTGGGCTTCCTCGCCCCAATGTTCTTTCATCTCTTTGTAGAGCGATGTGAAGCGTGACGCCAAAGGCGAGTCAACGATTACATCGATCTGTTTCATGAGCGTGTGTTTCTCGGTTGCCTGAACACGTTCGAAAATTCCGTTGAGTTCATAGAGCAACGCTTGGGTTCGGCCGAGAGAGAAGGCGGGGATGATCGTCACGCCGCGGTCATTGAGAGTGTGTCGGATGATTCGTTCGAGTTCGGCTTGGCGATCGATCTTGGGCGGATGGAGTTTGTCTCCGTAGGTGCTTTCGAGAATCAACAGGTCGGCCTTCTCGGGGCTGATCGGTGGGTTGAGCAGCGGATTGGTACCGGCGCCAATGTCTCCACTGAAGACGACTCGCTTTCCGTCAGGTAGTTCGACCTCGAAGATCGTCGAACCGAGAACGTGGCCGGCCGGCAGAAGACGAATTTTGGCTCCACCGGGGATCTCTTTCCACGAGTGATACGGCAACGGGCGGAGCAATTTTTTGATCTGATGGGTGAACTTCGAAATCAATCGTTTCGATCGTGTGAACCCGATCTTGAGCGCGTCTTCCATCACCAACGGGAGCAGCTTTGCGGTTGGAAGACTGCAGTAGATCGGCTCCTCAAAGCCCGCCGCGATGAGGTAGGGCAATCGACCGACGTGGTCGATATGCACGTGGGTCAGCAATAAACTCTTGATCCCTTTTAACGAGAATTCGATTTCCGGGTTGGGGTGTTTCTTTGCATCACTGCCCTGGAAGATCCCGCAATCGACCAACAGGCTCGAGCGGCCCTCATCCCAGGAAAGTTGGTGACATGAACCGGTGACTCCGTCGTAGGCGCCGTGGTGTGTGAGCATAGATTCGGATCAGGAGGAGGATCGAAAAGCGGGGGATCGATTATCCGCGTCGATAGGGTTTTGACGAAAAGTCTACCATGCATGGTGGTCGCCCACAGTTGTCTCCGCGAGTGCGGTTTTGTCGCCGATGACCAAACGTGTCCAAGGCCTGTCCGATAGTTTGGTTGTCCCGGCAACCTACCCTTCAAGGAACGATTCAATGGCCAAATATTACGTGCAGTCAGGTACTTTTCGTCGTGTCGTCGCCGCCGATTCGAGCCGCAAGGCGGCATTGTGGGCGGTGAACGAAGTCATGCAGCAGATTCTACCGACCGAGGAAGCGGAGTCCGGTGAACGGTCTCGTTGCTCGGCTGCTCATTCAGAGCGTTGCCAAGACAAAGAGCCAGTGCAGACGGTGACCGTTTTGTCGGCCAAAGTGCGGGTGGGAGAACGCGGTTTCGACCGTGATGACGCCAACGAGATGTCGACGATGGAAGTGGTCGGCGAATGGAACCAAATGGCGATGACGTTGCATCGGCTGCAACAGATGCTCGACGGTGCCGGTACCAATCGAACCAGCTCTGTCGGACGCGTTGCCGGTTCGCTGCCGCCGGCAAAACGATTCACGGACGATCAGATTTCCGATGACCTTGCGGCGTGAGGCTGCCAGGAGGCATGGTTTTCGTCGAGGAGCAATGCGACGTGTCGGTTCATGACCTGTCTGAAAAAGCTCATCGTCCGATTGGCGTTTGCCGCGGTGAACGCGAGACAACCGGGGGTGAGAGATACCGAATTATATTGCCGACGTTTTTCGATGCGTTCTTCGCCGAGGGCGTGACTCGTAGTGGACGAGGCAACGAGTCCATCCCAACGCAAGGGACTCGTTGCCTCGTCCACTACCAAATGCTGCACTTCGTAAATCGACATCCCGCGTCTACCGGCTGGTCAACTTACCGACGTTCTCGGATCGGTTCTACGTCGTCGGCAATTCGACGAGTTGTTTGCCCTTGGTCATCTCGCGGATGTCTTCGGTGATCTTCATCGAGCAGTACTTCGGACCGCACATGCTGCAGAAGTGGGCACTCTTGAACGTGTCCTGTGGCAACGTTTCGTCGTGGTAACGTTGTGCCGTTTCTGGGTCGAGCGACAAACGGAATTGTTCCTTCCAATCGAACGCAAAGCGTGCTCGTGAGAGAGCGTCATCGCGGTCTTGGGCTCCGACACGTTTGCGAGCAACGTCGGCCGAGTGAGCTGCGATCTTGTAGGCGATGCAACCTTGCTTGACGTCTTCCTCGTTGGGCAGACCGAGATGCTCTTTAGGGGTGACGTAGCACAGCATCGCGGCACCGTGCATGCCCGCGTTGGCCGCACCGATGCAACTCGTGATGTGGTCGTAACCGGGCGCGATGTCCGTGACCAATGGGCCGAGCACGTAGAACGGGGCTCCGTCGCAGACTTCGATTTGACGCTCGATGTTCATTTGGATTTGATCCAAAGGAATGTGTCCTGGCCCTTCGACCATGACTTGTGTTCCCTTTTCCCATCCACGGCGGGTGCAATCGCCGAGCACGTCGAGTTCGGCGAACTGAGCCGCGTCGGATGCATCCGCGATGCTGCCTGGTCGCAGTCCGTCACCGAGTGACCAGGTCACGTCGTACTCACGCATGATGTCGCAAAGGTCATCGAACGCTTCGAGCAGCGGGTTCTGTTTGTTGTGGGCCATCATCCATTTGGCGATCAACGATCCGCCGCGGCTGACGATTCCGGTGACCCGGTTGACGGTCAGGTGCAGGTGCTCGAGTTTGACGCCGACGTGGATCGTCATGTAGTCGACACCTTGTTTGGCTTGGTGTTCGACCATGTCGAGGAAGTGCTGCGCCGTCATGTCTTCGATGTTGCCACCGAGTTCTTCGAGCATTTGATAGATCGGCACCGTTCCGATCGGCACGGGGCTCTTGTCGATGATTTGACGGCGGATGTTGTCGATGTCTTTTCCGGTCGACAAATCCATCACCGTGTCGGCACCGAAGTGAACCGCGGTGTGCAGTTTCTCGAGTTCTTCACCGACGTTGCTGGTAACGGCGCTGTTACCGATGTTCGCATTGATTTTGCATTTCGCAGCGATGCCGATCGCCATCGGTTCGAGCGAACCGGCAGCGTGAACTTTGTTTGCCGGGATGACCATTCGACCGGCCGCGACCTCGTCACGGATCAGTTCCGGCGCGAGCGACTCACGCTTGGCAACGAATTCCATTTCAGGAGTGATTTCACCCGCACGGGCGGCCAGAATTTGGGTCATGGTTGTCGAACTCAGGTTCAAGGAAACGAACGAATGCGTACGTCTTTATACGGCAGTTAGTCGGGGGCGAGTAGTCCGGCGATTTCGCAGGAGGATCATTCTTCCTCAAGTGCGACAATTTTTTGCAGGCGTCGCGCGTGACGTTCTTCCGGAGTGTACCGAGCCGACAGGAACGCCTTGATAATTTCAAACGCCAGTGCGCTGCCGATGATCCGGCCGCCGATGCACAGCACGTTCATGTCGTCGTGCTCGACGCCTTGGTGTGCGGAATAGGTGTCGTGGCAGATGGCGGCTCGAATGCCGGTGATTTTGTTTGCCGCGACGCTGACGCCAACACCGCTGCCACAGATCAAAAGGCCGCGGTCGGCCTGCCCACTGTTAATTTTTTCGGCAACTTCGACCGCGAAATCGGGGTAGTCACTCGGAGAATCATCGTGAGTCCCGCAGTCGATCAGTTCGATGACCAAATCCGAAAAATGTTTGGTGACCAGCTCTTTGAGAGGGAAACCGGCGTGATCTCCCCCGACGGCGAGACGTAATGGTAACTCGTGATCTGACATGAATTTCGTGGGAAGTACGGGTGAGAAACTGGGGAGAAGGGCCAAACGGCCGACCGTTGTCGCCGCGACGCGATGTTGCGGTTGCCGTATCGGGCCGCACGGAGGTGGTCGCCGCTGTAAAACGAGGGGGGCAGCGGGAATTGACGAAGGACCTTTCCGAAAAACTCCGTAAATCAACTAGCCGGCGGGCGTTAGCCCCGGTTGTCTTGTGTTAACCGCGGCGAACGCCGATCGGCCGATGAGTTTTCGGATCGGTCTTGAAGGCGTCAATGGAACGTGGGCTGTCGAGGCGGTGGCCGATGGCTCTTCGCAGGTGAAAACATAGCCGTCCTCGCCTCGATCTGGTAGGTCCTCGAAAAGACCATCGCTGGGGGAGTTAGGCCGATGTGATTCGACACCGAGGAGCCTCGGCGGCGAAAATTCCAGCGTTCGATCCGCCCCTACGATCCCGTCGAGATCGTCGTCATCGTCATCCTCTTCGCGGTCAGGATGCAGCGGATCATTCGGGTCGAAAAACAGGTCCGCCAATCCCAATGGCACCGCATCGCCGCCGAGCGTTCGGCTGCGGCGTTCGGCCAGCATTTCTAGATCGACGGCTTCCTCGCCGAGGCATTTTTCCAAGGCTTCCTGCCACGCGTCCTCGTGGGCGACGGGATGGTCGGGATCCTGTGCCATTCGTTTGATCGCGTATCGCAGCAGGTTGATGCCGTCGCGAGAGGAAAAATCCAGTTTCAACTCGTGGGAATGCTGCAGAAAGTCCACCGTCAACGCGAGCATTTCCGGCTCGGCGAACGGCAGGTGGTACTGCAGGATCGCCATCTCGTCCTGCTTGTTGGGGAAACCGACTTGGAGCGTCGGTTGCAGGCGGCTGAGAATGTAGTCGGGGATCTCGAAGGTGGATTCGTCTTGGTTCATCGTGACCGCGGCGCGGAAGTTGCGCGACGCGGGGATCGTGATCCCGGCAACGATTGACTCCACATAGCGGCGGTTATCCAGCAATGGTGCGAGGGACGCCCACGATTTCTCATTCATCCGGTTTCCCTCGTCCAGGATGCAAACACCGCCTCGGATCATGGCACTGACCAGCGGTGAGGCGTGGTACGAAATCTCGCCACCCCGGCTGAGGACGGGGGTGATCAGCAAATCTTCCGGACGGGTGTCCGCGGTGCACTGGTAGATATAGAGCGGGAGTTTTTGCTGTTTTGCCGCGGCGATCGCTAATTGAGTCTTGCCAACTCCGGGGGATCCGAGCAGCCGCGGCGTCAACGGTAAATCGGTGTCATCCACCGTGATCCAGCACGCCAGCAATTGCTTCAGGATTTCGCTCTGGCCGATCCAGTCACCGGGGGACTCATACGGATGTGCCAGTTTCAGCTCGACGCCTTCGATCGTGACGACCAAGTCATCGGCGGATACCTGCGATTGCGGTGATGACGATTCGGGGGAGCTCATTCGGAATCCGTGAGGAGGGACGTTCGGGGTCAGCGGATTAAGTCTGAGGCATCGACGGCGTCTTCGCCACGCCCCAGGTCCGCTTGCTCTTGTTGTGCGGCGGTGAGTATCGGTCCGATGTACTGGTGCAAAGGGTGATCGGAGAAATGGTCGACGCGGAATCGGCGGAGCCCCTTGAGGAACCCACGCCATCGGTCGCGACGTTTCATCAGCATCCCGAGATGCCCGATGTTGCCGTTTCGATCAATGTATACCTCGGTACCACAATGACGGTATCCCATCCAGGCGGGCGGGACGCGTGTGACAATGTCGTTGTTGTTCACGAACCGGTAATGATCGAGTTTTACAAAATTAATGTATCGTTTGTCCCCGACCCGTGGACTGCCATAGGTGAACAACGCACTCGGGGTGGTTTTAATGTGCGACAAAAAACAGCGGCCCGCGCAAATCGTGGCCATCGCACCGCCGAGCGAATGCCCGCAAAACCAGGTGGGTTGTTCGTTTCCGATCAACGCGGTTTCGAGCATCGGCCAGAGGTCATCCACTTCCGTTTTGAAACCGCGGTGAACCTTGCCCGCCGTTTCTGCCAACACGGCCGTTGCGTTGGCGTCGGCGCGGATATCGTTCCATTCATTCGGCTCGGTCCCGCGGCAGGCGATCACGCAGTCGTGGTCGTTGCGAAAGCGATAGGCCTGAGACCCGTCGTGGTCAAAAAAGGTGACGTCGGGAAAGCCTACAAATTTCGCCGCTTCGGTCGCCTCGCGTTCGTCGTTGTAGGACACCATTGCCAATTCGGCGAAGAGCAACGCCCGTTGCAGGAAAGTCATTTCCGCGATCGGTCCGCTCGCCCGACTGTGGACGACGACCGGCACTTCGTCTTTGTCGTGAACGATCCCGGAAGGTTGGCGTAAGTCGCCCACGGGGCTTTGGCTCGGCCTCATGCCGGACTGATCGGCATCGTTTTCAGATGCGACGTTCGATTCTGAATCACTCATCGGGTTCACTCCTTCGAGGGCATCGGCGCAAACGCAAGAACGTTTATTGTGTCACACAATTCGGCGCAGGGGGATGGGCCTCGAGATCACGTGGGTTTGGATTAGTGGGAATGTCGATTTCCCTATTCGAGACGCGGCGAAGCACTTCTTCGTACGAATCGACCATTGCCTCCCACCCGAACCGGTCACAGACCTCGGGGGCACGGCTCGCCAATCGTTCACGCAGCACGTTGTCCGAAAGGATGGTTTGGATTCCCTCGACGAGCGACTCTGATGTGTTTTCGACGAGCAACGCGTTCTCCCCATTGCGGATCACCGACCGGACCCCGCCCCCGGCATCAACCGCCACGACGGCGAGCCCCCCGGCCATCGCCTCGAGCATCGCGGACGGGAATCCTTCGTAGTGGCTCGGAAGAATGAAAGCATCCGACTCCGCCAAAAGGGGCCACACCGAATCAACCCACCCGCAGAACTCAACTCGCGATTCAATTCCGTGTTCGACTGCATAGGATCGCAGTCGTGGCATTTCACTGCCGTCGCCTAGGATTTTGAGTCGCCAGTTTTTCGACGTTCCGTTCCGATTCAACGTCGCGAGCGCTTCGAGCAACCGGGCCAAACCTTTTTCGGGTTCCAATCGGCCGATCGCAATCAGCCGGATGGGAGGTGGGGTGCCGATCGGCAGAGCGATCGATTGGTGAGACGACGTCGTTCGGTCCTTGGAATATTCGTGCGGCGGTGGCTCGACGGCGGAGGGGATGACGATTGGGCTCACGTTCATCCGTGAACGCAAGGTCGCCGCGACGTCTTCACTCAAACCGATGACCGCCTCGGCTCGGGGGTAGAGTCGATCGCGGAGCCATTCTCGGGCCGCGCCGAGCGTCTGGTGAGCCGGGTCGCTGCGTTCGCTCAGCACGATCGGCGGCCGGCCACGCATGCAAAGAGTCGACATCATGACCAGCAGATTGGTCGAATCGCAAAACGATAACACGACGTCGTATCCACCGGCATCGATCGCCGAGCGAAGCCGTTTGAGACGTGTTCGAATCGAGACCGGGCGTTCATCAGTCGAAAGCACATCGAGGGGCACCCACTTCACTCGCTCGCTCAGCGGATGGCGTTGATGTTTGCCGTCATCCAGGGTGATCAGTTCGACGTCGTGGTGACGCATTGCCAGTCGCGAGGCCAGTCCCGCCATGACGCGCTCGGCGCCTCCCCCATCGAGCGAATGGATCACGCAGCCGATCTTCATTGCATTTGTGCACCGCGATCGGACGTTTTCGTCGCGTGCGGCCGAATTCTCATTCGAATCGTCAAAAGAACTGCTCAAGTTACCGGTTGTTTTCGTTGCAAGGTTTTTAGGGCGAGATTAACGTGGAGTCTGCACGGGGGTGTGTCGTTGAGCCACACGATTACCGACTCGTCTTTGAACCAAAACCACCCCTTTGACCGGGGTTTGTGCCGATCCGCTGATTTTGACGGTGGAGGTCGATCCGGTCGAAAAATGCCTCGCCGCTAGCGGGGGAAAGCCGATTTTCACCATGTTGCGAATGCTCGCCCTTGTCGCCGCGGTTTGTTTTGCCGGATTGATGGACAACCGTAGCGTGCATGCCCAGTGCTTTGGCCCTTACGGGTTCCAAGCGTACGGATTCTACCAACCCTACGGTGCTCAGTATCGCTCCCGCGTTGGCACGCCGCCTTATTTCGCGTTGAACCCACCGGTTTACTATGGCACGCGTCATTTCCGTCCCTACGGAATCAGCCCGTTCGCGGCACCACCTCAAGTATCCGCGCCTGCCGGCTATCACGGGCAAGCCGGGGCTTCGGGGCTGCGAGCACGCACCTATGAAGGTCCTGTGAGCAATCCGTTCATCTGCCGTTCGGCCAGCTTCGACGCACCGGTCAAAAAAGGTGAGGTTGTCGAAAACAATTGGTCCGAAGCAGACACTTTGGCAACTGCCAACACATTCAAACCGGGCCAAATCCGCTCGAACCCGTTCGTCGAAGTCGAAACGCATCTCGTCAGTCGTTAGGCGAAACACTGTCTTGCGAGTAGAACAGGGGAGACTCTGTTCTAGCTCGCATTTCTCTTTTCGGCCCGGTTCAGCAGATTGCTGAACGTGTTGAGTCTCGCTGCGGCATCGAAATGTGCTCACCATTGAACGCGTGATCGATGTCCTCTGCCGATTCGCTGCCGCTGATTCTTCTTTCCGGGCTGGCGGCTGATGCGAGTGTCTTCGCACCGCAGAAAATCGCGTTCACACAGCTAGTGGTTCCCTCATGGCCGCGGCCCGATCCGGCGGAGTCGCTCGATCATTATGCCCGACGTCTCGCACGGGATCTCGATGTTCGCGGCCCCTGTCTTATTGGTGGCGCATCGTTCGGTGGAATCGTGGCGCTGCATGCTGCAAAATACTTGGACGTCAAAGGTGTCGTACTGATCGGTAGCATTCGATCGCCGGCTGAGTTGCCGATGTACGCCCGAGCGGCACGACCGTTGAAATGTTTCGTTCATGTCTTGCCGATCCGCACTTTGCAGTGGATCGTCGCACCGTTGTCGTCACAGTGGTTTCGACGGTTATCGCCTTTTACTTGGGGGCTCGTCGGTCAATTCCGCCGTTCCGATCCCAAAGTGTTCCGATGGTCGCTTTCGAGAATTCTTGATTGGCGAGAGACGCCTGAACCCGATTGCCCTGTCTTTCAAATCCACGGCGACCGGGATCGAACACTGCCGCTGCGGTACACTCAACCTGACACGGTCGTCAAAGGAGGCGGCCACGTAATCTCATTGACGCACGGGCGGGAAGTCAACGCGTTCGTCAACTCCGTGTTACGGTCTGTTGAATCCGGTTGAGCGTTCCGTGTTGTTGTGTGGCCCTGTCGTCGTGTGGCCCTGTCGTCGTGTGGCCCTGTCATTGTTCAGCTCTACCGTTGTTCGGGCCGTCCGTTGTTCTCTCGTTCCAACCCGTCATGAGCGGCCGTCTTTTTGATCGTCCGCAACAAAACGACCGGATCAACCCTCGGCTGGTCGGTGCCAGCGTTTGGGAAGGGTGATGGCGTAGAGGACGATGATGGTTCCGATGGCGAGCATTGCCCAGGGGAACTTTTCGCCGGGTTGCCAGCTTTTGGTGGTTGGGGCGGGCGGTGCGCTGGGGTCGACGAAGTTGACGGCGGTCGACTCACCTGCCGCGTACACGCTCGCTGAATCAATGAACATCGTTTCCACACCAACGACGATGATCATGATTCCGATTGCTAAAAAGAGACTTCGCCACATCGTTCGCACTCCCGCTATCTGAAAAGACACCTGTGATGAGGTATCGGGATTCGCGTACGGGAGACTTCGCCGGTTTCGTCTCTGCCCATATGATCCCACTAGGCGTCACAACGGGCGTTTTCGTTGGAGACGTTTATTGGGGTTCGTTTGTTGGGCGGTAGCGTTGATCGGCGATGCGGAACTCGTACCCTCCGTCGGTGGTGATGCACCGAAACACCGTCAGAGCAATCTCCGCCTCCGACTCGTGTCCGGACATTGACGCAAATTCCAGTTCTGCTTCGGCGAGCTGTTGTTCGAGTTCGATAGGAATGAACCGAAGCATGTGCCGACCATCGAGTTCGACGCCGGCTTCTTCGATCAACTCGGCTTCGTAACGCATCAATGGATTGGAACTTTTCCACATGAAATAGAGGCGTTTCTCGTCGCTCGTGTCGATGACTCGTCGAGCACGGGGCTCGGTGGAGAGTTGATTGACGATATCGACTCCTTGAA